>CAZDMM010000982.1:0-2828 GCA_964505845.1 uncultured Caldilineaceae bacterium | reverse complement strand
TTGGGCGCGCCTTCAACTGGGGCATTGGCGGGAATGGGATAAGGGCCGGGGTCACTCTCTCCAGGGTAAGACGAGACGATGTTAATGGTCACAGAAATTTGATTTGATGGGACGACAACATAAGGAATACCAATCGGCGCGCCATTGTATAGACCGGAGCCAAAATCGGCGTGGACATTGGCATTGGAGCCGATGCTGGCAATATAAGCGGCCGAGTTGGCGTCCACCGGCAAGTTGTCCACCGGGGTGTTCCAGATGTTATCAACAGGCAGCACCGGGCAGCCACCTAACGTGGGAGCGGCTTGGGCTCGGATCGGCTCCTCGGCCCAAACTGTGGGCGTCAATATAAATGAGACCAGGATCAATATTGCGGTAAACAGAGCATAACTTTTTGTATTCATGGCTCTCCTAAAAAGGTTGATTTTTAACACAAAGGCGCCAGGACACACCCCTTCTGGGTGTCCTGGGGACAAAGGCGCAAAGATTCGCCGGGTTTTTGCGTCTTGGCGACTTGGCGCCTTTGCGTTTAGATTTTTTGTTACGCACTGAATTCAATCGGTGGCGACCCGCCACAAATTGATGGCGTAGTCGCCACCCGAAGCCAGCCACGCCCCATTGGGGCTAAAGGCGACCGCTTTGATAAAGCCGCTCTCGGCCCGAAACGTACCGAGCCGTTGTCCATCCTTCACTCGCCACAGGCGCGGCGCGGAGAGGGGCTGCACATTCTCCCCGCCGCCGGTCTGGCCTTCTGTCCCCACCGAGGCCAAAAGCGCCTCGCCGGGGGCTGAACTAAAGGCCACGCGCCAGGTTCCGCCAGGATGACCCTCCAGACTGGCCGCCACCTTGCCATCGGCCACGCGCAGCAGGTTGATCGCCCCCCGGCGCTGGCAGGAAGCGATGTATTGGCCGTCGGCGCTGAAAACGGGCGGGCACAAACCGGCCTCGGCGTCGGGGAAGGCGCCAATTTTTTGACCATCACTCAGCCGCCACAATTCAATGGCCTTATCCTGACCCCGGCTGGCAAGCATATGCCCATCCGGGCTAAAAGCGATGCTCGGCAGACGCGGGCGGTCTGATAAAGTGAGCAGCAGGCTGCTGTCGGCCACACGCCACAGCCAGATTTCATCCACGCCGGCCGCCGCCAGAATTTGGCCGTCGGGGCTAAACTCTACGGCAAGGACGCCGCGCAGCGCGCCGTCGCTGTGGGCGGTGGGCGGCTCCCACGATTTGAGCAGCCGCCCACTCTGCACTTCCCACAACTTGATGGTGTTATCCATACTGCCCGAAGCCAGCGTGTCGCCGGCAGGGCTAAAAGCGACGCTCCACACCAGGTGGGTGTGGCCGGTCAGGGTGCGGACAACCTGGCCATCGGGAATATGACGCAGGGCGATGGAGGTAATAAGCGGGTCGGCAGAAGTCCACTGCTTGTTTTGACCAATTCCGCCGTTGACTTCTGCTGCCGCCAACAGTTGCCCATCAGGGCTAAAGCTGAGGGACTCGACTCGTCCTTTGGTCGGAAAGGTGGCCTCCGGCGCCTGGGCGGGCGCATCAGCAAGTCCGCCGCAGCCGGCGCTCAACCCCAGGGTTGTAACCAGGAGGAGGAGTGAAAGCAGGTGAGAGATGAACGAGTGCATGTTGCTCCTTTGATGATAAAGGTTGCTCACTTTAAAACGGTCGGTAGATAGGTTTTGTTACCGCCGACCAGCAAACTGAGCGTGACGGTGCGGGTAACGCCGCCGCCGGTGGCGATGACAGGCAGGTTGTAAAATAGGCCGGGCAGTGGGCCGGGAGCATGCAAATCGGTCACTGTCAGGGTAGCCAAACCAGATGGAGTCAAACTGGACGGGGTTAGATTTAGAGTCAAGACGCCGGGAGAAGGATTGGTAACATTGAGATTAACAGCACCGTTAAAATTATCGTTTGCTTTCACCTTGAGGGTATAAGTGGTTGTATTGCCGGCATCAATTGCTCTGGCCGAGGGAGTACGGCTGAGCGAGAAGGGGTCATCAATGGGTGAGATGCCGGTGCGCTTAAAGCTGCCACGACCCGTGCCCCACAAAATGCGGGCGTTGGCCGTGCCCGGCAAATCATAGGCCACCACCCCGCTGGAAACCGTGCCGATGACCAGTTCCATGTCGGCATCGGCGTCAATGTTGGCGATGGTCGGCGCGCCCAGGCCGCCGTTCCAGGTTCCGCTTTTGGGGGCGGGCAAATCCAGGGCGTAAAGCTGGACGCCCTGCGAGTTTAAAATATGCAATTGGCCAAGACGACCGCCGCCGTTTTGAGGCCAGGAGGTAAAAATCACCTCAGCCTGGCCGTCGTTGTCCAAATCGGCTACGATCGGTTCAGAGGCAAAGCGGATGCCGCTGCCGGGAACGACAAACGGCCAGTTGCCGTGCTCGGTTTTGTCTAGCCAGTAGGCGTGCAGTTTGCCATCGTAGGAAGGGTAGAGAATCTCTTTTAAGCCATCATTGTCCAGGTCGGCAATCACGGCGTTGCGGGCGATGTTTTGGATAACGTTGTAATCTTCGGAGAGGGGGCCGCTGCCGGGGCCGGGGGTGGGGATAGCGGTCCAATCAAAGCCGCTGCCGCTCCAGCGGGTGCGATCCAGCTTCAAAATGAAGGGCATCTGGTACAGGCTGGCGTAGGGACTCGTGCCGCAGTTGTAAACGTTGCCGATGACGATGATTTCCGGCGCGCCGTCGCTATTGACATCGGCAATGGCCGGGGCGCTGTCGGCAAAATTGGGCCGGTGCTCACTGCCGCAGTTCGCATAACCACGTAAATCTACCATGTGGTCTACGTGGACGCCAACCAGGCTCCACACC
>CAZDMM010000981.1:0-2833 GCA_964505845.1 uncultured Caldilineaceae bacterium | reverse complement strand
CCAGCCAGCCCCCACCGGTTTTCCAGGCTACCCCCAAAACTGTGGGAGCGCGATAAGAAATAGTCAGGGTTGGCGGGGTCGCACTTTCGCGGCTGCCAAAACCCTGGGAGCGATCCCCGCCGCCATCCGGCGACAGCACCATAAAACCGTAGTTGGGGTAGGCGCCCTGCACCCAACTCTGAACCAGCGAAGCGACACCCCAATTATAGGTACTGTTTCCACTCAGGTTCACACTGGCGACCGCTGCCGGATGGTAATCTCCGCCGACGGTGGTCCAGGCCAGGCCGGACTGCCGTTGAGTCCAACTGGCAGCCCCGGCATTCCCACACTGTGTTCCTTCAGCCCAGGCGTTGGTTAGCCGGTGCACTGACACGTTGATGCTTTTATTGCCCGTTAATTTGGTCAGGCTCAACTTTGCAGAAATAACGGTGGCGCTTGCCGGAATGGCCGAGAGGTCGAATTGGACCAACGCCCGCTCCAGTTTAGTGCTTTCTCGATCAACCGAAAAGCTGGTACAACTGCCGTAATTATTAGTTTTCTTTGCTGACTCAGCGTAGATCGAGGTATCCTGGCTGGGGGTCAGGGTCACGGTGATGGGGTTGTCGCTGCCAAGCAGGTAATACAAATAGGCCCGGCCATCGTCGCTGGTCAGCCGGCCAACCTGGCCGTGGTAGTGGTAGGCTATCTCCGCCGGGCTGAGTTCGTTGGGGTCAACCAGGCCGTCGCCATTGCTATCCACCCAGCCCAGGCCATGAGCCAGGTCGCCGGTGATATTCATGCCGTAGTTGGCATAATTGTCCGTAGGAAACGCGCCCAGCACCGCTTCGGGGGCCCAGATGCGGCCCATGCCCTGCTGGAAGATGTTGTAAACTAGGTCGTTATCAGAGGTCAGGGCCGGGCGGGCCGAAACCATCAAGCGGTACTTGACCTGGTCGGGGGTCAGGCCGGGGTTTGCTTCGAGCATCAAGGCCGCCACGCCCGAAGTAACCGCCGTGGCCATACTGGTGCCGCTCATGCGGAACAGGCTGGTGGCGGCGGCGTTGTCTGGGTGGAACTGAACCAGGGTATCGGAGTTAGCCGGGGTGGTGGGGTCTCTATACATCGTTGAGACGATGTAAGAACCCGGCGCCAGCACGTCGGGCTTGGCAAAACCATCCCAGGTGGGGCCGCTGGCCGACCAGATCGGCAAGATGTCGTCCAGCCAGTAGCCGGGCGTGCGGTTGCCGTTGATAGCCCCCACGGTGATCACATAAGGGTCATTGCCCGGCGCGGTAATGGCCTCGGCCCTGGAACCGGTGTTGCCGGCGGCAGTTACCACCACGATGCCGTTAGCCCAGGCCTGCTCAACGGCCCGGTTCAGCGGGTCGGCAAAGTAAGGGGTGGTCACAAAGGCGCTCAGGCTGACGTTCAAAATGCGAATGTTGAAGGTGTTTTTGTTGGCCACCACATATTGGATGCCCTCAATAACATCGGCATAGGAGCCAATGCCCATCGTATTCAAAACCCGTACACTTAAAATATTGGCGTTGGGCGCAATCCCCATCGGTATGCCGGTGTAGCTGTCGGTGAAGTTGTTCCAGATGATGCCCGACACGTGGGAGCCATGACCGTAGCCATCGTAGCTCTGGCTGTAGTTGGTAAAACAGTAACCACTGTTTTGAACGCCGGTTCCGCCTGCCGGGCAAGTACCACTGCCGGCAAAATCGGCCTGACCTTTGAACATACCGGCTATTTTAGCAGAGCCAAGGGCGCTTAACAGGGAGGGGCTAAAGCGGATGCCGCTGTCCAGAACGGCTACGGTGACTCCCTGGCCGGTGATGCCGTAATTCTTTGGCACCACGTCGGCCCCCACGTCAATAGCTACCGGGTTCACCAGGTTCCAGACCTTCGGATCGGTGGTTGGTTGGGCGTCGGGGTTGCCGTTCCAGGGCACCGGAAAGCGGAAATTGGTGACCCAGTCAGGCCAGTCGGTGGTTTTAACCTCTTTATCGGCCACAATAGAAACGACGCCGGGTGCGGCCGCCAGGGCTGCCAGGCGGCTGGCGGGGAGGGTAGCGGCCACAGCCTTAATCAGCCACAGGTCGCTGTTGACCTGCCCGTTCAGCCGCTCAACCGCCTGAGCCGCCTGCGAGGAATTGGCCGCCGTGACGATTACGGGGAGCGCCTCTGCTCCGCTCGACCAAAGGCCGCGTTCAACATAAGCCCGTGAAGCGACGGAGGCTGCACCGGCCAGCAAGGTCAGGCTGCCGGCTAAAACCATCAAGATTGTAAAGAACTTGATCAGAGGAGTTCTTAGGTTCATCATTTTTGCACCCTGATACCCAACTGCGCTCTCAGGGTTTATTCCACTTTAGCAAGTCAGCCCCTTAGGCAGATATAGCTCCCACGGGCCAGTTCTGGTTTAGCTGTGGGAACTGATTTGAAAAATTGGCCACCCTTTGACCTTCGTTAGAATTTGCAATACTTACCCTCATATTTTAGCTTAAAAGAGTCTAAACATTCTGTAAAATCCATTAGAAAACGGTTAGAATTTAGCAAGGACGAGGCGATGATTCTCAGTAGATCCAAATTCCTGGCTCGGAAGGGGGCTTGTAACCCTCGGATACCGGCCGCAGACCGGCTCAGAGTGACATAAATTGGATCTGCTGATTCTGTATCACGGCAGCAAACCCTGATGTGACGCCTATCACTTTTCTTTGTGACAATCCTCACTGTCCGTCTGTAATAGAAAGATATACACTTTATTTCAGTGAATATTGAATTAATACGACTCACATAAGACAGGAGTCGTCACAAACTTACAGCACACCACCGATAATGAAAACAGCCCCCT
>CAZDMM010000980.1:0-2837 GCA_964505845.1 uncultured Caldilineaceae bacterium | reverse complement strand
CGTCATTGTCGTCGGTGTCGTCACCCTGGCTTTAGCTGCCCAGTCGGCCGTGCCAGCGGCCTTCCAGCGGCACATGCTGGGGATGCAACACGTCGTAAGCGACAGAGTAGGGCCAGAAATAAGCATGGCGGAGATGCAGACTGACCTATTCACCGGCTTTCGTGCCGCCGTGACCGAAGCCCTGCTCATAGCGGCGGTGGCGGCGATGATCAGTGCTGCGGCCATGAGCCTGTTCGTCTCCCAACGAGTGGTCACCCCCTTCCAGCAAATGAGGCAGGTCAGCTACACTATCGCCACCGGCCATTACCACGAGCGGGTTCAGGTCACCAGCCATGATGAATTGGGCCAGTTAGCGCACAGCTTTAATCAAATGGCCGCTAACCTGGAGCACGTCGAGGCCATGCGGCGGGAGTTGATTGCCAATGTCGCCCACGAACTGCGGACCCCCCTGACCAGTATTAAGGGCTACATGGAAGGTCTGATGGATGGGGTGTTGCCGGCTGAGCCGGGTACTTTCCAGCAGATTTATCGCGAGGCCGATCGTTTGCAGCGGCTGGTGAGCGATCTACAGGAGTTAAGTCGGGTCGAAGCCGGCGCGTTTCAACTGAACCGTCAGCCTGTGCTGATGAATGACTTGATTACCCGGATTGCTGATCGGCTGCGGCCCCAATTTGAGGAAAAGAACATCGCGCTCCACCTGAACTTTCCGACCACGCCAGGTTTGCCGTCAGTACTGGCCGATGAGGATCGTCTCAGCCAAATCTTACTCAACCTGATAGGCAACACGTTACAGTACACGCCCGACGGTGGCGCGGTTACCATCACGGCTAAAATCCAAAATCGAGAACTGCTGGTCAGCATCAGCGACACTGACATTGGCATCCCCCCGGAGCATCTTCCCCATCTTTTCACCCGCTTTTACCGGGTGGATAAATCTCGCAGCCGGGTTGGAGGCGGCAGCGGCATTGGTTTGACTATCGTAAAACACCTGGTCGAGGCGCATAGGGGTCATGTTTGGGCCGAGAGTCAGGGGGCTAATAGGGGTAGCACTTTTGGCTTTATGCTGCCGGTAATCTAACGGGCAATTAAGCATAGTCTGGATATTTATCGTTATATCGCCTCAGATCCCACTGTCACCTAAAGCATATACAAACCTATACATTCGTCCCGAATGAGTCCATCGGTAGCGTTCATAGAAAATCGTCTATGATTCTTTCAACTTTGTCCAGAAATTGGGCGCAGCTCAAATGGGCCGACTCGTGGGGCGCTTCACCAAGAGCCAGAGAATAATTGCTCAGGTGGCACAGGTCAACCTCTCGATTAGGAGTCAAAATCATCCAAAAGTTATAAACTGACATTTCGATAGCCGGAGCCGAATCTTTACACAATCTTCATATAATCTTAGTCAAACCTTCAAACAACCTTTCTATACTACAGCCGTTAGTACGGCTTAGGGTCGTCCTGTAGTCATGGCTACCCTAAAAATTCTCCATCCGAACGAACCTGTTCGTTCGCAATCTTAAGATGCTGCAAATTCATCAATAGTGAACAAAGGAGGTTATCAATGAGTCACCAAAAGCAATTCAATCGCCGCGACTTTTTACGACTGGCCGGGCTTGGCACTATCACAGTCCTGACCGGGAGCACAGCCACCTGGTTAAGCGCCTGCACTTTCGCCTCTGCCGGGGCTATCGAGCAGACGCCTGCCCAGAGCACCTTCACTCCCGATGTGGAGTTGGCGCTACGGGCTATCCAAACGGAGATCCCGATTCACCCTGGGCAACCCACTCGCGTGTGGAGCTATCAGGGCGAGGTCTTAAAAGGCGATCCGGCTACTTTGCAATTCCTGACCAACTCTTACATGGGACCCATCATCCGCGCCCGCCGCGGGCAGAGGTTCCGTATCCACTTTACCAACAACCTGCCGGCCGAGAGTATCATTCATTGGCATGGCCTGCGCGTGCCTGATACCGCCGACGGCCACCCGCGCCACGCTATCAAGCCGGACCAAACCTATGTTTACGAGTTTGAAGTACGTAACCGGGCGGGCACGTACTGGTTCCACCCCCACCCGCACGGGCAAACCGGCCTCCAGGTCAATCAAGGCCTGGCCGGATTATTCCTGGTAACCGATGAGGAAGAAGGAGCCGCCGGTCTGCCCACCGCTGCTTACGATCTGCCACTGGTGATTCAGGATCGGGCGTTTGATTCGGATAATCAGTTCGTCTATCTGGCCAATGGGATGATGGATCAAATGATGGGCTTTTTGGGCCAGGATATCCTGGTCAACGGGCAGCCTAACTTCACCCTGTCGGTCGCTACCCGGGCCTACCGGCTGCGGCTGCTCAACAGCTCCAATTCCCGTATCTACAAATTAGCCTGGGCAGACGGCACGCCGCTGACCGTTATTGCCAGCGATGGCGGCTTGCTGGAAAAACCAGTGCAACGGGAGTATGTTACCCTGGCTCCCGGCGAGCGGGTGGAGTTGTGGGCCAACTTTAGTGATTACCGGGTTGGAACAGAGCTACAGATGCAGAGCCTGGCCTTCTCTGGGGCTGAAGCGGGTATGATGGGGGGCACAGGACAAGGGATGATGGGCGGGATGGAGCACAACATGGAGGGGATGGGACAAGGCATGATGGGGAGCATGACGAATACCGCCCTGCCTAACGGTGCTCCCTTCCCAGTCTTCACCGTACGCGTGGAGCGGAAGGAAACGGAAAACCTTCATTTACCAGAACAGTTGGCGGTGATCGCGCCGCCAGCCGTGGAACAAGCGATTAACAGCGACAACCCCCGCCTCTTTCGGCTGTTTATGAACAACATGAACTGGACGC
>CAZDMM010000979.1:2253-2854 GCA_964505845.1 uncultured Caldilineaceae bacterium | reverse complement strand
TGGATAATTAAAACCGCCAAAACCGGCCGTAGGCGAGGTGTAAGGGTTATGGCCGGCCAGCAAAAAGGCCGAGGACTCCTGCATCATAATCCCTACATCAATAATGTGGACATAAGAAGCAAAGACGGCCGCAATTTTCTGGGCCAGTACCAGGCAGATGATAAGCCCAAAACGGTACTTGACCAAATAATCCCAGGGTGTGCGCGGCGTTGAAACTGAAAAGGGGAGGAGGTAGGTGGCTACCAGCAGCAGGTTCAGCCCACTCAGGCCGCGCGCAAAGATGGGAAAGAGTGGAATTTGATTGTAATGCAGATAAATATCCTGCGTCCCTAAGTAAACTTCCAGCAGAATGAGGATGGCGGTAAAAAGGGAGACGATATTGGCCGAAAAAAGGGGAGGAAATTTGGCTGCCGGTGCGCCAGAATTAAGTAAAAACAGAATCGGGACGATCAGGATAGAAAGGAGCACCGCGCCCAGCAAAAAGGTGATGCTGACGTAGTTATAATACCCGCTGCCGTATTGAATGGCTAAGTTCAGCAGCAAGCAGCTTAACACAGACCCCAAAAGGTACAATAGCTGAGGCCACGACCAAATTTTTTCG
>CAZDMM010000979.1:0-2243 GCA_964505845.1 uncultured Caldilineaceae bacterium | reverse complement strand
TGAAGTGACAGGCGTCAGGAAAGCCACGTTGACTGATCTCATTTACGGGTTAAGCGATACCAGGACAAGCTTCTTTTGGCGTTGGGCAATAAAATAAAAGGCCAGGAGATAGAAAATTAAGGCAAAAATGATTAAATTTTGATAGCCAAAATACAGGGCCAGATATTCGGTGGCCCCGCCCACCATCGTGCCGAGCAAGTTGGCTCCAAAAGCCACATTGGCCTTCATCGTATCGCGGAAAACGGTGCTGTAAATCAAATTAGCAAAGAAGATGGGTGAGAAAAGCAGCGCCGTGGCCAAAATGTAACGCAGCGCCAAATTGTCGAACAGCAGCGTCTTAAGCGGCAGTACAAAATTCAGCCCCAGGGCTATCAATAAAAGCATATATAAAATCCAGAGTTGCGAAAACTTATAACGGGCGACCAGGGCATTTGCCAGCAGCACTACCGCCAGAATGGCAAAAAAGACCAGCGAATTAACCAGCCAGGTGGCTCCAAACAACAACAGAAATTGCACGATGCTGCGCGTCTCCAACAGGGTAAAGGCGCAGCCCATAAAGAAAAACGACCAGCCATGCTGCGTCAGCGCGCCGGTTGGCGCCAGCCTTTGGATGTAGATAAAGGAAAAGCCCAGGATAATGAGCAGCGCCAGGCCATAATAGCCGGGCAGGAATGGTTCTCGCATGTAGAGAAAGGGCCAATTATCGCTGGCCGGGACAAATTTTTCGGCGGGCGGGGCTTGGGTCAATCCCGGCGTGCTTGGCTCTAGCTCTTTGGCTCTGGGGCCGGCAAAGAGGGTGGCAAAGTATTTAAATTTCGGCTCGGTATAGCGATAGGCCAGGGGCGGCTCGCCAAAAACGTCACCCAACATAGACTTGATTTTGTCAATCAACCACTCGTTGCGATAGTAGTTATAAAGCACAAACATGCCGTTAGGCTTGAGGTGCGCTTTAACGCTCTCAAACGACTCCTGGGTGAAGAGATAGCTTTCCAATCGCACGCTGCTGCTGCTGGAGGCCAGCACCAGGGAGTCGGGCAAAGCAAAAATCACAATATCATATTTTTTGGTGGTTTTGGCCAGAAAGGAGCGGGCATCATCAATGTAAACCGTAACGCGCGGGTCGGCATAAGGGTTTTCGGGGTGGTAGTTTTGGCCCAGTTCAATAATACGCGGATCAATTTCTACGGCGTCAATCTGCTGGACGCCGTGGCTCAAGGCTACGGCCACATCATTGCCGCCGCCTGCGCCCACCACCAACGCATTTTGAAAGACCGGTTTCTCTTTAAACAGGGTATAGGGCAGTTGGTAAAACGGTTCGCTGCCGTCGAGGGTGGTAAATTCTTGGTGGCCGATGCCGTTGGCCAGTAACAGGTAATCGGTGCCTAAGTCACCGGAGCGGTGTAGCCCTACCGGCTGCACCGAGTTGGCCCCAATCTGCAAAATGTTGATGCGATAATAGGGCGACCAAATATTGAGGTAAACGTAGTCGCTGGCGGCTATGGCGCTAACCAGCCCGGCCAGGATTACCAGGTTGAGCCTGAAGGAGCGATCTTGAGGCAAAAACGGTAGGAGCAGCGCCGCCGTCGTTAAAAACCAAATCCAGGCCGGCAGCGAGAGGAAACTCATCAGGGTAAAGCAGGCTATACCGGCCAGGCTGCCTAAAATGTTAAGGGTATAGGCTCGCAGCGGGGTAAATTTGGTGAACAAAATCCCTAAATCTTGGGATAATAGGGTAAAAATGGCGGTGACGCCCACAAAGATGAGCGGCAAGAGAACATAAGCCGGCACCTGAACCGTCCCCCCCTGGTCGGTAAAGAAAATTAAATCTTCAAACTGAGGGTTGACATCCGCCCGCAGAAACAAAATGGCGGCTAAAAAACCAAACAGCAGGCCGGGCAGCCATTTGATGAGCCGTCGCGAGTTGTCGGCCAGCAGCGCCCCGGCCCCAATGCCTAGCAGCGATCCCAGGAGCACAAAATTGGTAAAATAGCCCAGGTAGAGAATATAGGACGACAACCAGCGGATGCAGACCAGCTCAAAGAAGAGGATGAGGAAACTGAGCAAGAACATTTTGAAGGCGTCAGATTTGAGGGATAGCATATTGGTCTCCTAAAAAAATAGACTACTGACGGCTGACTGCCGACTGCCGAAAAACATTTTCATGATTCGTGTCGTAACACAGGTTTGTGTGAACACTCCTTCGAAAATAGCCCTCACCCCCAACCCCTCTCCCATTGGGAGAG
>CAZDMM010000978.1:0-2854 GCA_964505845.1 uncultured Caldilineaceae bacterium | reverse complement strand
TTGATAACAGGTCAGGTATACCAGGGCCGGATGTTCAATTCCGGCTGTTCCATTGGCCATGATGAAATCAAGCGCCCGGCGAGCGCAGGTATCCGCCAGGCTCAAATCGTTGGCCGCCAGGGCTACCTGCCCCAGATGGGCCACACACTCTATCATTTTGACCTCTTGCTCGGTATCCCGCTGGGTTTTTAGGGCCTCTTCCAAAAGTTTTTTGGCCTGGCGAAGCTGGCCGGCTTCGTAAAAGGTCCAGCCATACAGGGTTAAGGCATCGCCCAGCGCCCGCGAGTCGTTAAGGTCTTGCAGGATTGCCAGAGCCTCGGCAAACAGGCTAAGGGCTTCATCATACTCCGCCAGCCGCGTATGCAGAAAAGCCAACTGATAGAGGGCATAAGCCACCCCCCGGTGATCCGCCACCTCTTTATTAATTATCAAAGCATCTTTGAGCAGCTCATAGGCTGCGGGATAATTGCCCAGGGTGCGCATCAATCTACCCAGGTTGCACTTGGTCAAACCCTCGCCGGCCCGGTCGCCAATGGTGCGATGCAGCAGCAGCGATTGCTCATAATCTTGCTGCGCCAGGGTGTATTGTCCCATATCGTATTTCACTTTACCCAGGTTAGTCAGGCTGCCTCCCAAACCTATGCGGTCTCCAATCTCCCGCCACAAGCCGACGGCTTCTTCAAAAAAGTAAAGAGCCACCTCGTAATCATTTTGATAATAACCCACCAAACCCAAACTATTCAAACAATCGGCTTGAGTCGCTTTATCCTGATGGTTTTGGGCAATAACTAAAGCCCGCTGCAAATAGGCATCGGCTGTTTCATACTCTCCATGCAAAAAAAGCAGTTTTCCCCACTGGTTGTAACCTTCGCCTACCAGCTTTTCTTGCCCAACTTTTTGCCCCAACACCACGCAGCGTTCAATCAGTTCCAGGGCCGAGTCGTAGTCGCCGGTGGCCTCATACAAATTGGCCCATTGTTTGGTTACTAAAACCCGGCGATAATCATCTTTTAAGGCTTCGGCCAGCACCCCCAACGTGCCCAAATCTTCTGTGGCTTCGTCGCGGCGACCAATCAGGTTGTATAATTTGGCCCGCTCCAGCAGCACATCCCAATATTCGGCGGTCACCATGCCCCGGCCATTCCCTAATGCGGACTGGTTAGCCAGGAGGTTCAAAATCTCAGAGTAATAATTGATGGCGGCCTGGTTGGCAAATTCACGCCGGGCTTTGTCGCCGGCAATCTTCAAATAATAGATGGCTTTGGCCTGGTCGTCGCTGCGGCTATAATGAAAGGCCAATTGCTCCACTTCATCGGGTACCAAATTTTCAAGCGCCTGCCCTACCTGCCGGTGCAGTTGGCGCCGCTGCGCCAGCAGTAAGCCTTCATAAACCACTTCCTGGGTAACGACATTGTGGAACATGTATTCCCACTTGGGGGCGGGCGCTTCCAGGCGAATCAGCTTTTCTTTCTCCAAATCGTCAAGCTGAGAAGACAACAAAAAGCGGTTTTGGTGCAGCGGGTGAGCGGCAGAGAGGAGGGAACGTTGAAAACTCGGCCCAATGACCGAGGCTACTTTTAAGGTCAATTTTTCTTCTTCAGACAGGCGGTCCACCCGAGTCAAAATAACATCTTGAACGGTATCGGGTAAGTTGAGGTTGTCCAGCCGTTTTGAGGCCTGGTCAAGCTGCTTGGCCGCCACATCCAGGACAGCACCGGCGATTTCTTGCAAGAAAAAGGGATTGCCCTGGCCCCGGTTGAGCAATATCTCGGCCACTTCCGGCGGCACTTCTTTATCGCCCAGGAAAATACGGCTGAGAGTCTGGCTCTCTTCCAGCGTCAGGGGTTCCAGGTGAATGGTGTGGGCGTAAGGCAGATTTTTTACATCGGCCAGCAGCGCCATTTCTGGCGGCTGCATGGGCCGATGCACCAGAACTAACAGCAACGGCACACCCGTTAAATTGCGGGCCAGGTAAGCCACCAACGCTAACGACAACTCATCGGCCCAATGCATATCCTCCAGCAGAATCAACAGGGGCCGGTGTTTCACCTGGTGACGAATCAGTGCTTCGATCAAAGCAAAGGTATTATTTCGACGCAACTGCCCGGAAATATTTTGGGTAAACGGATTCTCAGGGACTTCTACGCCTAACACATCGGCCAATAAGGGCAACCGATCACCCCAAAAATTAGGCTGTCCGGGCGGGTCGGGCAAATCAGCAATGCTGGCGGCCAAGCGGGCCAGACGGCGTTCTGATGATAGAGTTGGCGTCAAACCAAACAAGGCGGCCAATACCTCGCGCCAGGCTTGGTAAGGAGTCTGCCGGCCGTAGCTAATGCCCTTACAGCCAAAACCAACCCCGCCGGCCATCATCCACTCCCGCACCAATTCCGAAACCAGGCGGCTTTTCCCCAGCCCCAGTTCCCCCTCGATAAACAGGATTTGCATTCCTTGCTCATGCACCCTGGCGGCCGCCTGTCGCAACTGGGCAAGTTCACACTCCCGGCCCACCAAGCGAGTTTCAGGCGCCAGATAACGCATGATAAATTCATCCTGCTCGTCCTGGACTCCTTTGACCAGGTAGGCGGCCACGCTGTCGGAGCGGCCTTTGACCGCAATCTGCCCAATGCTTTCAATCTGAAATTGCGACCCGGCCCGTTCTTTGATGCGTTGGTTGACCACAATCATGCCGGCCCGGCCATGCTGCATGAGCCGGGTGGCCAGGTTGACGGTATCACCGATGACCGTATATTCCCGGCGGCTGGGCGCGCCGACGGGGCCGGCAAAAAGGCCGCCTTCAGCAATGCCTATTGACATGCGGAGTCCTTGCTCCTGGGCCACAGTTTGCATGTCC
>CAZDMM010000977.1:0-2862 GCA_964505845.1 uncultured Caldilineaceae bacterium | reverse complement strand
GGCGGCGGCGATGTAGCTGTCAATGGGACCGCCCCACCAGACATCAAATTGAGGATTGGCCGCCTCGTTGCGCAGACGGGTGAGCGATTCGCCACTGGAAAGGCGGACATAGTTGACCACCAGGCCGGGATAGATTTTGTTAAATTCGGCAATCTGGCCCTCGCACCACTCTACCTGGACTACGCACAGCACGTTCAGTTCACCGGTGATGTCGGCGGAGCCGGTTGTCGAGGCGGCGGCCCGCTCGGCGGCAAATTCTTCAAAGAACTTGGCTGCTTCGGCTTCATCGGGAATCCACAGTTTTTGGCCCACCTCAATCACGTTAGGGTTGGGAATTTCGGTAAAGCTATCGTCTTCGGCGGCCTTGGCGTTGGTCGCTTTCCAGATCACCGGCCAGGCCAGTACGTCGCCGTAATTCTTTTCGGCCAGTTTGCTCAACCAATCGTCGGCCTGGACGGTATATTCCTGGCCGCCGCCCTGCGGTAGAGGGGCCGCGGCGCTGGCAACGCCTACCAGCATGGCAAACAACAGGAAGGCCACTAATGTTAAACTCAGCGTCTTTTTCATATCATCCTCCTTGATTGAATAAAAATTAAAAAATCAGACAACCCGCCAATAGCAAAACAGGCTCATCTAACACTGCTGGTTTAGCAGAAGATGAGCCTGTTTATGACCGCTTGATTTTTTTGGGGGCGCCGCCAACAAAACGAGAGGCTTTTCTCAAATCCCCGACTGAGCGACACTGCTCATCTGATAACCGTTAATTCAGCTTTTTAAACCTGTCGTATAATCCACGTCACGGCCAAAACAAGATAACATGTTCCCTGAGATTTGTCAATGTTAAGCGCCGGTTAAATCTGTATTAAATAATCTTAAGGCAGCAGCCAATAATCCAAAATCTCGTGCAGCCCGGCGGCCTCAGACCGGGCTGCAACAAAGCGGGCCACAGCTTTGACCCCGGCGGTGGCATTGGCCGGGGCAGCCGGCCGGCCTACCAATCGCAAAAAGTCAATATCCCCGGCAGAGTCGCCTACGCCGCCCATGTCGGTGGGGTCAATACCGGTTACATGGGCCAACCAGCGCAGCCCACTACCCTTATCAATGCCGGCAGGGTGAACATTTAAGGCCAGGGAGGCCGGGGTCACGATAAAATCCTGGGAAACCTGGGCCACGATGGTCTGGACTTCGGGCAGCAAATCGGCCAGGGAAAAAGGAGGCTGGGCAAACAGGGTGTAGCAGACGCTCTTGCCGGGCTGCCAATAGGCCCGGCCCGGCTGCACCACCGCCTGGTCAAGCCGCTCGACAACCAGGCGTAATTCGGCCAAGTGGGTGGGCGTCAAATTTGGCGTAAGCTGAAACCAGTAGCTCTGCGGAAAGTAAAGGCCCGCTCCGCTTTCGTAGAGGGCCGGCTGCCAGCCATCTATGGCCTGCAGCACCGCCTCCACATAGGGCGAGGGCCGCCCGGTGTTGAGCGTTACCGCCGGAACCGCTTCACCGGCCCGACTGCGGCGGTTGAGCCGGCCCAGACGGGCTAACAAGCTCAGATCAAAGGGTTGGGCTTCGCCCTGGGAAAGTACTCCGTCAATATCAAGCACGATGAGTTTCATAAGTGATGAGCCGCTTGACCTTTCTGAATTAAAGTTAGGTAAAAGACAAAATAATGGTACAATATGTCTGTGAAAATTTTATAATCTGCCCTTCAATTTTGATTCTAGCGCAATACCTTTAATCTACCAATCAAATTACTTACAAAAAGGAGCAAAAGATGAAATCAAAACTTTCCGGTGGTATTTCCTTATTTTTAACCCTGGTCGTTGTGGCGGTTGTAGCCATCATCCTGCTGGTGTTCTCTAGCAATTTTTATTACCTGTTTGAACGGGTTGAAGAGCAGGAAGTTGGGGTTCAATTTGAAAGCGGCCGGATCGTAGATGTGGTGGGGCCGGGCGTGTACAGCGACTTTGGCTTTTACGTGGAACTGCGCAAAATCTCCAGCCAGGCTATCCCTTTTAGCATTGAGGATCAAGAAATTATTACCAAAGACAAGCAGCGCATCGGCCTGGTGGTCAGCGGTGATATTTTCCGCCCTAACTTGGCTCAAAAGGACATCCTGCTGGATAAGTGGGCCGAGTATCGCAATGTTTACCTGGACGACCAATTAGCCCAAAGCCGGGTGCAGGCGCTGGCCCAACAGGCTATGAAGGTCTGCGTCGGAGATCGCAATTTTGATGATAACGTGGTCGGCACGGCCCGGGATGAACTGCGTAACTGTATTGATAGCGAGTTGAGCGATTTGGCGGCCAACTTTGGGCTGCAAATTGAAAACGTGGTGGTACCTAACGTAATGCTTTCGCCGGAGGTGCAGGCCGCCCTGGACGCCATTGTGCAAAGCCGCCTGGCCACGGAAAAAGCAGCCCAGGATAAGTTAAAAGCCCAGGCGGAAGCCTCGGCGGAGCAGGCTCGCCAGGAGGGTGAGATTCGGGTGCAGCAGAGCCGGATTCAAGAAGAAGCCAAACAACAAACAATTTTGGCTCAGTTAGAGCAAGAAAAAATTCTGGCCCAGAAAGCCGTCATCGAGGCGGAACGGGCCAATGAGTTAGCCAAAGTAGAAGCGGAAGAAGCCATCATCGAGGCCCAAAAGAACAACGATCTGCTGGCCGCCCAGCGAGACCTGGAAATTAACCAGGCTTTGGCGGCAGCCGCCGCCGAAAAGGCCAAGGCCGACCTGGCCGCCCAGTTAGCCCTGGCCGAACTATACGCCAAAAACCCTGGCTACCTGGATTTGCAAAAGGTTAAGGCTAACGCCGACGCGCTGCGAGAAACGGATAAGATCATCTTCACCCCCGAAGGAACCGTGCCCAACCT
>CAZDMM010000976.1:0-2866 GCA_964505845.1 uncultured Caldilineaceae bacterium | reverse complement strand
GCCAGTAGTGCCAGTACGACACGTTGACCGTCCAATCCTCAAAAGGCGTGGTCGTCGGCAGTACGATGTCGGCCAGTTCCACCGTTTGGTTGAAGAACAGGTCAACCGCCACCACCATTTCCAGCTTTTTGAAGGCTTCAACAATCTTGTTGCGGTCAAAATCCTGACTGAGCACGTTTTTGTTGGCTACCCACAGCATGCGGATGGGCGGGTCTTGGGCGTCTAAAATCTCCTGGCCGATTTTGTTGATGTTAACCGTGCGGTCGGTGTAGGCGGCTTCGGTGGCGCCCTGGCCGGTGTCAAACTCACCCTTTGGCCCGGTTGCGCCCACAAACCCCACCGACCCTTCGGGCTGTTTTTGTACCAGAGCGTGGTAATTGAAGCCCCAGGTAAAGAGATGGCCGTAGCGCGCTCCGCCGCCCACTTTGCCGATGTTGCCGGTCATCGCCACCAGGCCATCAATGGCCCGCACGTTGACCCCGCCGTTGACGTGGCGCTGCATGCCGTAGCCAATCCAGATGGTGGCCGGTTTGGCCGTAGCAAACTCCTCGGCCACGCGGGTGATGGTTTCGGCGGGCAAGCCGCTCATTTCGGCGGCCCACTCCACCGTTACTTTGTCTTTGAGATACTTTTCAAACTCAGCAAAGCCCAGGCTGTTTTTGTCCAGCCACTCCCGGTCAATCAGACCTTTATCCAGCAGGTAGCGAGCCATACCCAGGGCTACCGCACCATCGGAGCCGGGTTTGATTTCCCAATACTCGTCGGCTTTGGCGGCGGTTTGGGTAAAGACCGGGTCAATGACGACCACTTTGGCCCCGCGCGCTTTGGCCTCGGTGATATACTTCATGCTGTGGATGGAGCAGTAGGCCGGGTTTGCGCCCCAGACGATGATATATTTGCTGTTGACCATATCTTCCGGGTCATTGCACCACATGCTGCCCATATCAAAGTTTTGGGCGTCAATGCCGGCCGGCCAGCAGGGGGTGCCGACAAAGCGGGTCGTATAGCCGAGCGAGGACATCATCCCCTCCACCCCGTAGTGGGTGATGCCAAAGTTGCCGGAATATTTGGTCAGCGCCATGCCCAGCAGGCTGCCATCTTTTTCTTTGATTTCCAGGATTTTGTCGGAAATCATATCCAGGGCTTCATCCCAGGAGATGCGCTGCCAGTTGCCGGAACCGCGCCCCACCTGTTTCATGGGATATTTGATGCGGTCCGGGCTGTACACCGTGCGGGGATAGGCGTAGCCTTTAACGCACAGGCCACCCTGGGTAAAGGTTGACTCCGGCGCGCCCTCGATGAATTGCAGTACTCCATCCTTCACATAGCTCACGATGCCACAGGTGTCGTAACAGTTGCGGGGACAGGCATTGCGAAAAGTTTGATAAGCCTCTTTGCCGGCAAAGGCGATGCGGCCCATCCCCTCCTCCGCCAGCGAGGGGTCGGGCAGCAAAAAGCCGCCCGGCAGCGCCGCTACCGCTCCCGCCGCCAATAAACTTTGCAAAAAGTGGCGGCGAGTCAACTGGCAGCTAAAAGCGCGTTCAAATTGTGCTTGAGTCCAGTCTGACATTATGCTTAACCTCCTTGTATGATTGAGAGTGGTCAAAATGAGTTGACCACCCAATTTATCGCAAAACGTAAAACGTAAAGGGTAATGATTTACCCATAAAAAACCATTACGTTTCACGTTTTACGTTTTATAGCACCACCTCTTCAACAGCTTGATAAGTCATCTCCTGCTGCAACCAGGCCATTAACTGCTCCACCACAAAGGTGATGACCGCCGGCGTCTCCGGCGTCCCTTTGACTTTGGCAGTAAATTTGGGCAGCCAGCACTTGAGATGGTTGCGCAAGAAGTATTGCCGCAAGGCTTGTAATTCGGTGGAGTTGACTTGCGCCAGCGCCGTGCGCAGTTGGTAATAGGCGTCCAACTCCAGCCCCAGGTGGTCATCAGGGACGGTATTGAGCCAGGGCGACGTCAGTCCCATCATTTGGTACAGATAACGCACCTTGAGGGTAGCCTGCCCCATCAAGCGAGGTTCGGAGTCAAGGTAAATGGAAGAAAACGGAGGGGCCAGCAAAGCCCTGGGGCCGATAAAGAGGCGATTGAAGGCAAACTCGACGCTGGGCCACTCGGCGACACGAGGAGCCGCGGAGTCACTATGGTTTACCAGGCCGGTATAGGCGCGGGCCAGTTCAGCCGCGTTGCGAGCCATAAAAAAATCCCGCAGCGCCGCCAGGATTAGAAGAGATTGGTCATGATTCATCGGTGAATATACCTATTTATCGAGTTGAATTTCAGTATATTGTGAATTTTATCACAGTGTTGATAGGAATACACTGTCAAAAAGGTGGAGGTTATCTCATCAGAACGATGATTTACGGGGGAAACTTCGTCATACAAAATAACAGGGGCGGGCAACGGAGGTAAACAAAAAGACCGCCCATAAGCGGTCCAAAAGTTGATCGGATTTATGTCATTTCAAGCGACGCAGGAGCGACGCGAAGTGTCCCTAGATTCTAGTCTTACCAACCAAGATTCGAGGGATTTCTCGTCGCAAGCTCCTCGAAATGACACGAACTGCGCAAGTCGCAAGCAATTCTCTCATACATCGTCCGAGCATTTAATGATTGACGCAGGCTGGTCAGAATCTCCGGCAAAGGTTGAGGTTTTAGCTGGCCGGCTTGAAACGCTACGATGGAGTCACGGGCGTCTCTGGCAATTTCTTTTCGACGGCTTTCAATATCATGATGGCGGACAATATCAATGAGCATTTCTCGCTGTTCGAGGGGTAGCTGCATCACAAAATCTATGGCTTGATCCAGGGTAATGGTGCTCATATTTTCAGTTGCCTCCTTCGAAAAT
>CAZDMM010000975.1:0-2867 GCA_964505845.1 uncultured Caldilineaceae bacterium | reverse complement strand
CTGGCTGAGCGTCTCGATCACCACTTCCCCTAGCGCCTTCCGCTGTCCATCATCCCAGCCTCTACCCTTCCACCCTTCCAACCTTCCCCTCCCCTGCTCCTCTGTTCCCCCGTTCCCCTGCAGCTTATACGGCGCATACTGCATATAAATTGACATGCTATGCTGACCCGCCGGGGCCAGGCTGGGGTCTGATAGCGAAGGAATAGTCACCTCCAGGTAAGGCTGGCGGGCGAACTGGCCGTACTTGGCCGCATCGAAGGCTTTTTCCAGGTAATCCAGGCTGGGGGCGATGCGGATGGCGCCGCGCAGATACCCCCCCCATCCCCCCCCGTCAACGGGGGGGGCGAAGGGGGAGGTGAGAGCAGTGAATTGGGGCAGATCCCTCAGCGCCAGGTGCACCCGCGCCCCGGAGCCACGATACTTGATGTTCTGCACCTGCTTGACAAAAAACGGGTCGAGCATGGCCGGGTCCACCAGCTTCAAAAAAGTGGTGCACGGGTCGGCATTGGAAATGACAGCCGCAGCGGTGAGCACCTGGCCGTTGTCCAGCCGCACGCCGTGGGTTTGACCCCTGTCCACCACAATTTCGGCCACCTCGACCCCGGGGCGAATCTCCGCGCCGTAGCGCCGGGCCGCTCTGGCCAGCGCCTGGGTTAGCCCGCCCATCCCCCCTTTGATGATACCGCCGGAACTAAAAGGCTGCCCATCCCCGGCGCAGCTATAGAGCAGCGTGTAAACTGTGCCGGCGGCGCGCGGCCCCCAGGTAATACCATTGACTCCCCGCGCCGCTATCAGCCCGCGCAGCGCATCCGATTCAAACCACTCGTCCAGCAGGTCGGCCACCGACATGGGCAGGAGGCGCAGGGCGTGGTGAATCTCTTTTTTACTTAGCCGGCAGGCCGGGCCGAGCAGCTTGAGCAGCTCCGGAAGGTCGGCGGCGGCGGGCCGGGGCATACGCGGTGGGGTGATGGTCATTAATGCCCCGATCAGGCGGGATACCCGGCCCACCAGGGCCAAAAAGTCAGGGTAACGGGCCGCGTCTCGGGCCGAGAATCGGGCGATTTCGGCTGCGCTGCGCTGCGGGTCGCGCCAGATGGTTAAGGCGCGGCCGTCGGGCTGGGGGGCAAAGATAACCGGATCGGCGCACAGGTATTCCAGCCCGTGCTGGTGGAGGCGTAAGTCCTGAATAATTTTGGGCGATAACCCGCCCAACCCGTCGGCGCAGGAGGAGAATTTGAAGCCGGGGATCAACTCTTCCGTCACCGCCGCCCCGCCGACAATGGGCCGGCGTTCCAGCGCCAGTACCTTTTTGCCAGCTTTGGCCAGATACGCCGCCGTGACCAGCCCATTGTGCCCCCCGCCGATGAGGATGGCATCGTAATCGAAGCGATGACGAGAGGGCAGGTGAGGCGAGGGCGCGAGTTCTTTTTCACCTCCTCGCCTCCTCGCGTCATCCATTCCCCCCAACTCTGCTGCCACTTTTTTCAACTGCCCCCCGGCCTCGGCCAGTTGGGCGCGGGTCTCCCGGCCGGATTTAGGGGCCAATAACAGGGCCGCCGCCGCGCCGGCCACTCCGCCGAGCAGCGCCGCCAGCAGCAGCCGGGCGTTGTCACGTCGCTTTGTCATAATTTCTAACTCCCCATAAAGTTGTCCGAAAAATTGGCCCACAGATGCATACAGATACACACAGATAAGTACAGATAAAATTAAAAATCTGTGTCATCTGTGTTTATCTGTGGACCCCTTCTTCTTCCATTCTTTGAGTATCTCCAACGCCGCGAGTCTCCCTGGCCCGGCGGTGATGCCGCCGCCCGGATGCGTGCCGGAGCCGCACTGCCAGTAGCCTTTGACCGGGGTGCGATAATTGGCCCAGCCGGGGGCCGGGCGCAGGAAAAAGAGTTGATCCAGGGTCAGTTCGCCGTGGAAGATGTTGCCTTCGGTCAGGCCGATCATCTGCTCCATATCCCAGGGCGACAGCACCTGCCGGTGCAGAATTAAATCCTTGAGGTTGGGCGCAAACTCGGCCAGAGTATTGATGACCGCATCGCCAAACGCCTCCCGCTGCTGCTCCCAAAGATTTCCTGGTTCCTCAGCAAAGCTTCGCTTTGCACTCCTTTCTCCCCCGCTCCCCCGCTCCTCCCGCCCTTCGGCGCACCCGAAGGGGTGTGCTCCCCCGCTCCCCTGCAAATGATACGGCGCGTACTGCACAAAAATGCTCATCACGTGCTTGCCCGGCGGGGCCATGGTCGGGTCTACGGCGGTGGGGATGGTCACATCCAGGTAGGGCCGGCGCGAGAAGTGGCCGTATTTGGCGTCATCATAAGCCCGCTCGACGTAATCCATGCTGGGGCAAATTTCGATCATCCCTTGTAGCAGCGAGGGATCGGGCATGGCCGGAAAGGTAGGCAGTCCATCCAGGGCCAGGTTGACCTTGCCCGATGAGCCGCGAAACTTGAAGTTGCGGATGGCCTGGGCCAGGTCATCGGGCAGATGCTCCTCGCCCAACAGCTTCATAAAGGTCACGTGCGGGTCGCAGCCCGAAACGACCACCCGGCTGGAAATCTCCTCGCCATTCTCCAACGCCACCCCAACCGCCTGCCCGTTCTTCACAATGACCTGAGCCACCCGCGCCAGGCAGCGGATCTCGGCCCCAAAGCTGCGGGCCGCGCTGGCAATGGCCTGGCTGACCGCACCGGTCCCACCCCTTTGAAAGCCCCAGGCGGTGAACGCGCCGTCCAGTTCGCCCATGTAATGGTGCAGCAACACGTAGGCTGTCCCCGGCGAGCGCGGCCCCAAATACGTGCCGATAATGCCGTTGATGGCCGTGACCGCCTTGAGCACGTCCGTTTCAAACCACTCATCCAAAA
>CAZDMM010000974.1:1066-2879 GCA_964505845.1 uncultured Caldilineaceae bacterium | reverse complement strand
AACCAAACAGTTCCTTGTTAGCAGTTTCTCTTGTAGAAAAAATATAATCATAAGGCAGGTTTTTTATCAATGCCAGTTGTGAATTTTCTAGCGGATAGGCCCAAGTTGGGATATTATCCGGTTGTTTCTCAATCTCAAATGACGCAATTCGCCCGTACCCTAGTGTGGTCTTTTTTCCTAACCCAATACCCTCTTTCTGAGCAAAATTCAATAAACGTTCTACACCTGCTTTATCCCCTCGGAAAAAGAAAATGTAACTGCTGGTAAGTGGAAAGTAGAGGCGATTATCAAGAGCTTTGGTTGAACCCTCACTGGGTATGAGTTTGCTTTTTAGATAAATAGGCCGCCCCAAAGGTTCACTAACACGTCTCCGTAAAGGAATAGAATCTACTACCTCAGGGTATGTCACATAATCTTTTTGATTGCGGATAAAAAACGCACCGGCTGGGACAAGAATATTTCCTTCTTTGTCTACAGGTAAGCCTACCGAACAATCGAATAGAGGAGGCAAGTTTTTTGGTAGTGGGGTGGTTCGTAACGGCAGCGAAAAATCAATCCACATAGCCGAATTATGCAAGGCCACATTCCACTGCCAAATTAATCTCTTGAAAAGTTCAGAGCTGGTTTGTAACGCTTCATTCAATGCTGCTCGAAAAGTCACATAACTCAGAAATCCATCAAGGTTGGGCAGCCCAATTGCAGGTGCGTTTGCTTTCTCGGCTGTAATGGCAGCCGGGGTCGCCAGGTTTAGGCGCAGTTTGTACACATCCGTCCCATCTGTTGCGCCAAATGCCCATTGTGCTCTTTGCAAGGCATCATAAACCATTGGGTCAGGCTGAAGCGTCACAAAATGACGATCTGAAGTCATCCTGTTGTCTCTACTTTGTTGAGGGTTAAAGTATTCAGAAGGTCTTGTTGTTTTTCGTTTAAGTGTTTCTGATATACGCCGATTGCTTGCTTAATCTCACCTGGCCAGTCCCCCGGCCATTTAATGTCTTCACCAGCACTACTCCGTATTTTCACTCGAACCTGACCGTACCCGGCAGCACTACGACCGCCAAGAGTTGGCTGCTGCAAAAAAGCAGATAATCCATCAAAGAGACAGCCTAGCTCCAACTGGTCAAGCGGAAATTTTGAGTAGAGTTGCTGTAATAACCATGTTCCCGAAGGAATACATTCAACGTAATAAATCATTTGGCTTCTCTGACGTTCCTCATCCTCTGTTTGGGAAGTAGCGGTTACTTCTGCTTTGACAAAACGTTGTCGGGTCAGATCACGGCTATCATCTTTGCGAGTTAAGGGGCCATCATTGAAGACCAGATTGCGGGCGTTTGGCCATTCACCTGGAGGTGGAATCATATCCAAATCCAAAACTCCATACATCTGCTGTAAAATTTCTCTTGTCTCTTCTGCGCAGGGGATGATATGAGTTGTAGCCAATTTTGAGGGAAGCATTACATTGCCAAAGGCTGCTCCCATCAACCGCATCGAAGGAATATGCTCGGCAAAAGCCCCAATTAAGCCTTTGCTTGTACTTTTTTCCCCCAACGCGCCGCCACTGTAAAGAATGCCATATACATCGTTGTTTTCAAATCGGAGTCGTTGGGTGCCCTGGTTACTAAGACTGGCACAGAGTTGGTCGGCCAGAATATCGCGCAATTGCCCGCGAAAACTATTGCCAGAAAGAGCCGGGACAGATTTGGGCTGGCCGTTATGAATAACCCGTATTTTCTTGAGTTTACTGATATTGCCAATAGTTTCTTCGGTATGAATAATGGGCTGTTCGGCCAGATAGGCGATAGTCAACTTGACA
>CAZDMM010000974.1:0-1049 GCA_964505845.1 uncultured Caldilineaceae bacterium | reverse complement strand
GTAGTATTAGGTTCGGCTTCGTCGAAACCTCTCGCATCCTGATAAATTTTCTTCATGAGCATGACCAAGGGAGTTGTTTCTTCTTGCAAAAGCAGAAGGGCTTGCCGGTCAAGTTCACCTGGCGGCTGATAGATTGCCTCTGCTAAATCTCCCAGTGAGCGCAAGGTGATGAAATTAGGTGATATGGCCCGTAGGACATCATCAGCCAGCCCTCCAAGTGTTTCTGCATTTGAGACGCGGGTGTATTTGACCAAAACCGGATAGGGATTCAGCTTCTTTTCGCCGGTAAACAGTTTAGGGTCTAATGCGCCCCTTATCAGCAAAAGTGTTTGTACGGCCAAACGTACTGCCTCGGCTCGACCGCTCTGTAACTTAAGATTTTTGATTGTCTCCAAAGCATCTGCTAAAGTTTGTTCCAACGATTTTGTGGATTTACGTTGCGGTTGGGTCATTGGTTGTTCCTTCTTCGTTTGATTTTTGAAGAGCTTTTACAAGTAAAGGTAACGCCGGAAATTCTTCAAGAGCTGTTGTTGTCCTTTTGTTCAGCTCTTCATACTGCGCCCAGCTTTGGGAAATATCACCCTGGTCTATGTATTCATTCCAAAAATTCTCTGTATCTTGAAAAGATATCTGATCTAAAGAGAAACCTTTAGGCAGTTTTCTCGTATCAGTTGTGGCTTGGGCGCTTTCAAAAACCGCTGTAAGCGGGTCGTTTCCTGACAAAATTAATTTGAGCCATATCTCTTTCTGGCTCACTTTTTTCTTTCTACGTGTGAGGGTGGCGGCAACTTTTGTCAATTCTTGTACTTTCTCAAATAATTTTTGGTTAATATTAACCTGAATATCATCATCAACCAATAGAGGAATAACCGACTTAGGGTCAGCCGTAATTATACAGGGAGTTGTTTTCAATAAAGTGTGTTTTGTGTGGTGATGCTTCCCATCTTCTACTACTATTTCTAATGCAAGTTCAATAGCCGGTTGTACCTTTAACTCAAAAGGATATGCCTTTAATGAAACTTCAGAAAATAGGGAGTCAAGATGAGGTA
>CAZDMM010000973.1:0-2879 GCA_964505845.1 uncultured Caldilineaceae bacterium | reverse complement strand
GCCCGCTCAAGCGGCCGGCCGGCGAAACAAGGGTAATCTCGATTGGTTGATGTTTTTATTGGGCCTGATCGCCATCCTGGCCATTATTGGCCTGATTCCAATTCTGGTGTGGTTTTACAGCCGTTTTGTGCAGTCTGCCGCCGCGCCCACCTCTAACTTGCCGGCCCTGGGGCCGGGCCAGATTCGCATGCCAAACCTGGTAGGCTTAGAAGAAAATGCGGCCCGCTCGGCGGTACAGAATATGGGGCTTGACCTGGTGGTGCAGGGCCAGGAACCCCATCCCGAACTACCCGCTTTCCGGGTTATCCGCCAATCTATCCAGGCCGGCGACCCCGTGTCACCCGGCAGCCAGGTGGGCGTGGTTTTAAGCCAGGGGTCTCCTTTGATTGAAGTGCCCAACCTAACCGGCCTGGTCTATGAGGAAGGGGCGCAGCGGGTCGAGTCGCTCAATCTGATTGCCCAAAAATACGAAGATTGGAGTCCAGAAACGCCGGGCAAAATTATTAATCAAGACCCGCCGCCCGGCTCCCTGGTGGCCAGCAAAACCCCGGTAACGTTGTTTGTCAGCAGCGGCTCGCGCGTGCCGGTGGGGGCTAATTTAGGCGGACAAATCATCCTCAACGCTTATGAAATCCCCCGCATCCAGTTTAAGCCCGGCGAACCTATCAATTTAACCTTTTTTTGGCAAGCCGTCAATACCCCTACCGCCAATTATAATCTTTATTTGCACCTTACCACGCCTCAGGGTGGGATTGTGAATCAAATTGATACCCAACCCCAGGCCGGCGTGAGGCCCACCGGCAGTTGGGGAGTGGGTGATTTAATTGTAGACCCGTACCAATTACCTATCCCGCCGACTACGGCCCCGGGTGAATATCAAATTCGGATTGGATTTTACAATACCGAGACCAAGGCTCGTTTAGCCATTTTTGAGCCAGGCCGGGTGCAGCAAGATAACCTTGGCTCGCTCATTTTGCGCTCCATTGAGGTGGTGCAATAAAACCAAAAAATTGGATAGACCTTATAGGTTTTCAAAACCTATAAGGTCTGCCTAAGAGCCTAAAAATTTAGCAGGGTTGGCGAATCCACTTGCTTTTGGTATAATAACTGCCGACTTTTCTAACCTTTCTTGGAGGAAAGTGTGAACTCAGGTTTGTTCAAAAATAGTATTGTCTACCTGCTCATTTTATTAGCGGTAGCCGCGTTGATTTTTAGTATATTCTCTAACCCCAGAGATAACAACGAACTGGACCTTACCACCATCGCCAGTGATATTAAGGCGGGTAAGATAGCCAAGCTGACCGTCAAAGATGACGACATCACCGTTGAGTATGCTCAACCCAACAAGCCGCCGGCCAGGTCGCGCAAAGAAACGCGCGTCAGCATTTTTAATACCTTTGAAAAGCTGGGGGTGACCGAGGCAGAGCTGAACAAAGTTCAAATAGAGGTGATACCTCCCAGCGCCTGGAGCGATTGGGGGACGCTGGCTATCACAATTTTGCCGCTCATTATCTTTGGCGGGCTGCTCTTCTTTATGGTGCGCCAGGCGCAAGGCTCAAACAACCAGGCCATCAGCTTTGGCAAAAGCCGGGCCCGTTTGCTCACGGGCGATAAGCCTACCGTCACCTTTGATGATGTGGCCGGGGCCGACGAAGCCAAGCAAGAGCTGGCCGAAGTGGTTGAGTTTCTGCGTGAGCCGGAAAAATTCATCTCGCTGGGGGCGCGCATCCCCAAAGGGGTGTTGATGGTTGGCCCGCCCGGCTGCGGCAAAACCTTGCTGGCCAAAGCCGTGGCCGGTGAAGCCGGCGTACCTTTCTTCAGCATCTCCGGTTCCGAATTTGTGGAAATGTTTGTGGGCGTCGGGGCCAGCCGGGTGCGAGATTTGTTTGACCAGGCCAAACGTAACAGTCCTTGTATCATCTTTATTGATGAGATTGACGCCGTAGGCCGGCATCGCGGGGCGGGCTTGGGGGGCAGCCATGATGAGCGCGAGCAAACGCTCAACCAGATTTTGGTGGAGATGGATGGTTTTGACACCGACACCAATGTGATTATCATCGCCGCCACCAACCGGCCCGACATCCTTGACCCGGCTTTGCTGCGGCCTGGCCGCTTTGACCGGCGTGTTATCCTGGATCGCCCGGATTGGCAGGGCCGCAAGCAGATTTTGGGCGTCCATGTGCGGGGCAAACCCCTCTCCAGCGATGTTAATTTGGATGCTATGGCTAAACGCACCATTGGATTTTCCGGGGCTGACCTGGAAAATGTCGTCAATGAGGGGGCCATCCTGGCCGCGCGGCGCAACCAAAAACAAATCTCTATGGCCGACATGGAAGAGGCCATCGAGAAAATCCGCATGGGGCCAGAACGCCGCAGCCGGATTCGCAGTGAAGAAGAAATGAGGGCCACTGCCTATCACGAAGCCGGGCATGCCCTGGTGGCTTACATGATCCCAGAAGCTCACCCGGTTCACAAAGTTACCATTGTGGCGCGCGGCAGCTCTCTGGGGTTAACCTCTTTCTTGCCCGAAGATGACCAGCGTTTGGTGACTCGCGCCGCCTTCAAAGCCCAACTGGCCGTCATGTTGGGGGGCCGGGTAGCCGAAGAAATTGTCTTTAATGATCTTAATACAGGGGCCAACAGTGATCTGAAAAACGTCACTTATATCGCCCGTGATATGGTCACCCGCTACGGCATGAGCGAAAAACTGGGGCCGCTGACCTTTGGCGACAAAGAAGAACTCATCTTCTTGGGGCGGCAGCTTAGCGAGCAGCGCAACTACAGTGAAGAAACCGCAGAACAGATTGACTTTGAGGTGCGGGAATTAGTGGCTGAAGCGCACGAGCGGGCGCACCGAATTTTAGCCGAACATCTGGATA
>CAZDMM010000972.1:0-2885 GCA_964505845.1 uncultured Caldilineaceae bacterium | reverse complement strand
AAAACGTAGCATCTTTGAGCGTGGCAGCATGCGGATATTGTTTTGGGTGACGAAATACCAAAGAATCATTTTTCCTCTTTGCCTGGCCCTGGGGTTTCAACTCTTTGTGCCCGTTTCCGGCCAGCAGGCGGTCGCCGGCTCTAACCCTCTGGCCACCCCGGCCGCAGTTACCACGGCGGCCATTCAGCCCGGCTCGCTGCGCACGGTCATGGTCTTGCTTGGCTCAGGCTATCAGGATTCGGCCAGTTTCGGCCAGGTGATGAGCGCCATCGAAGCGGCCCACGGCCAGATTGTGCATATCTTTCCCAACATCGCCCTCATTGCCAGGGTTGACGCCGCCGGCGAAGGTTTGGTGCGGGCCATGCCGCCGGTGGCGGCCGTATTGACCGGGCCGGTGGATGAGGCAGCCCTGGAACGCTCCGGCCCGGCAGCGCATCGTTATGGCGAGATGTGGCATAATTTGGTGACCCCGGCAGATCAGCAGCCGCTGCTGGCCGGGGCAGATGAGAAACTCCCAGATGCCTTTACTGCGCCAGAATCGTCGCCGGCCGGCAGCATCAAGCTGGCCTCGGCTGGCTCCATAACGCCAGATGAAAGGCAGACCAGTGAATTTATGGCCGGCCGGGTGGCGGTGGGCCTGGTGCTGGTGGAAAGCAACGGCGCGATAGACGCCTCGACCGAAAATTGGACGGATGCGGAAAAGCAGTTGGTATTTAATAAAGTTGTCTCAGCCCTCAATTGGTGGGCGCAGCGTGAGCCACGGGCCAGGCTCAGTTTTGTCTATGATGACCATTTTTCAAACCCGCTCCCTACCGGGGTTGAGCCTATCGCCCGGCCCAATTGGGATCAAGGTGATTGGATTGCCGACGCCATGTTTGGGTTGGGGTTCACCGGCTCAGACTATTTTGCCCAGGTTAGAAATTACGATAACTGGCTGCGCACCACCTATCAAACCGACTGGGCTTTTACGATTTTTGTGGTTGACAGCTCCAGCGATAGCGATAATCGTTTTAGCAACGGTTATTTTGCCTATGCCTACCTGGGCGGGCCGTTTATAGTGATGACTTACGGCAACGATGGGTATGGCCCGGAATACATGGATGCCGTCGCTGCCCATGAAATCGGCCATATCTTTAGAGCTTTGGACCAATACGCCGGCGTGTATCAAGGCTGCACAATCGCTTCCGGTTATTTAAACATAGAAAACCAAAACAGCCAGTACGGTTCCTGCCTCTCAAATGTTAACAGCATCATGCGGGGCCAGATCTATCCTTTCATCGTCAAAGCCATTGATCCCTATGCCGCTGCACAGCTTGGCTGGCGTGACAGCGACGGAGATAATATCCTGGACCCTTTGGATACCGGCCTGTCTCTCCAAGTGGAGGAGTTTGCTCAAACAGGGAACCAGGTTCATGCGCGTGGTGAGGTTAACCTCAGCCCCTTTCCTGCGCCGCGCGGCAAAAGTATCACCATCAACCATATCAGCCAGATTCAATACCGTCTCGACGGAGGGGATTGGGACACTATTCAACCGGCCGATGGTCTTTTTGACTCAGTTACCGAAGATTTTGAGCTTACCTTAACCGGGCTGCCCGTGGGTTTAAGGATGTTTGAACTCGCGGCGCTCGACTCCGCCGGAAATGTGTCGGCATCTTACACCAAAACCATCGCCGTGCTAGACCCGGTAGACGGCGGCTTAAATACAGATTTAGCCATTCCCACAAGCCCTCTCTCGGCAGCCGAACTTCCGGCGATTGAGGGGGTAGCCTACCATATGCAGGGAAAAGTGATCAGCAAAGTTGAATGTCGGCTAAACGGTGGGCCGTGGCAGTTGGCCCAGGCGTCCGACGGCAGCTTTGACAGCCCTTCTGAACGCTTTACCTTTGCGCTTGGCTCTGCCGGGCTAACCCCAGGCCGCTACCTGGTTGAAGCCCGCGCCTCTGACGCCGGCGGCAAGACCGAAATAAATTTTGCCAGCAAAATTCTGGAGCTTAGAGCCGCCCCCAAAATCTTTCTGCCGTTGGTGATTCGTTAAAAAAAGAAGAGACCCGTAGCAAACGCTTGCTAGAAGTGGTGCACCGTAGTAGAATGGATGGGCCGGTTAATCCTACCAGATTTTACTTAAGCATGCCCCTAAAAACCAGGCTTATTTTTAGTTTACCTTTATTATGGTTGGCTTGTAGCGGCGTTCCTTTTTTTTCGTCCGCCCCTACGGCCACGCCGGCCGCCTGGGCCTTAAGCGTGGCGGTGACGGTAATCTCCCCCCAACGCCCTCTCACCAACACCCCGGCGGCGCCCGCCGCGCTGGCTGCCACCCCCACCCCATTAGTGACCGATACGCCTCAGCCTACCCTAACCCCCACCTCAACCTCTACGCCGGCTCCGCCTACCCCCACCCCCAGCCCTGCCCCTACTGCCACCCCCACCGCCGAAAATTTTGGGACAATTTCGTTGGTTGAGCCGCAAACCAACTTAACCCTGCCGGCCACGGTGCGCGATTTTGAGTTTAAGTGGCGCTGGAGCCGGGGCGAAGGCTGCCAGCTACCCTCCGAATATGTGTTTGAATTGAGAATCTGGCCGACTCGCCTGAACTTTGCCGGGCCTATCCCGGCGATGGATGCCTTACAAGACCGGACGGCGGTTTTTTGCGACTCTGTCAGCGGTCTTTACGGCTTCAGAGTGGACAATCTCAAGAACACAGCGGGAGCGCAAGCCGTAGCCGTGCAAACCGCCGCCACCGGTGATTTCTTTTGGAACGTGGCCTTGCTCAAAATCTTTCCTGAGATTAAACCGGTAGCCACCTCCGATACCCGCATGTTCACCATTCCCAGCACCTATGTTGGCCCTTATGATACCTCCCGGCCAACGGTAACGTGTTCTAATTT
>CAZDMM010000971.1:0-2894 GCA_964505845.1 uncultured Caldilineaceae bacterium | reverse complement strand
CCGAGCGCAGGTTGTCAATGCTCATGCCGTATTTGCGGCGCAGGTGGCCCAGGCCGCCGCCCAGGGTCAGCCCGGCAATGCCGGTGGTCGAGACCACCCCGCCGGGGGTGGCCAGGCCAAACACCTGCGTCTCGCGGTCCAACTCGCCCCAGGTAACGCCGCCCTGAACGCGGGCAATCCGCGCCTGCGGGTCAACCTGGATGCCTTTCATCAGCGACAGGTCAATCACCAGGCCGCCGTTGTTGGTGGCATGGCCGGCGGCGTTATGGCCGCCGCCCCGCACCGAGAGCAGTAAGTTGTGCTCGCGGGCAAAGTTGACCGCCTCAATCACATCGGCCAGGCCGCTGACGCGGGCAATCAAGGCCGGATATTTGTCAATCATTCCGTTCCAAACGCGGCGGGCTTCGTCATATTCCACATCTTCGGGGCGGATCAACCGGCCGCGCAGCCGGCTTTTGAAATCTTTAATTTTTGTTTCGTCAAGAATATCTTTGACTTTGAAGGGTAAGGCTAGTTCTAACCTGGTTTGTCTCTTTCATAAATAGTTGGTTGGTCAGTTAGTCGGTTAATCGCTTGGTCATTTTCATTCCCGTTGTCGTCCCAATGGGGATTGTCCAACTCCGGAGTAGAAAAGTTTTTAGTTAATGAACGCTCCAGTCTCAAGATTAAGGGCGGAAACTTTCGAGGCGACGAATATACCAATCTGGAAAACTATACGCTCTGGCCGGGCCTACAATCCGGTCAAGGAAATCATTGTCCGCGGGCCGGGGCTCCATCGAGGGAGCGATGTAGCATAAGACCGGTTTCCATTTGCCTTCCAAAGTCTCTACAAGTACCGCCTCGGGCAGGTAAGTTTCTCCTAAAACATCCCCGTAATGCATGCGGAAGCCGGGGGCGGTGCTAAAGGGTGGGCTGAAGGGAAATGTCCCCTCAAAGTTGATGCGGTCATTCGCTCGCTGCGCAAAAAGCTTCACCCTCACGCCGCCGCTATCGAAACAGTGACCGGGCTGGGCTATCGTTTCCGGGGGTTTTGAGTCGCGACTTCTCCGAGGTATTGCAAAAAGGTTCCCGTTCCTTTAACTTGCGGACAATATTTTCTCAACTATTGCTTCCAGGGTAAGCGTTGGCGTTCGCTCCTGAGCGGCGGCTACAACTTCCGGCGGCAGTCCGGCCTCTTCTAGCCCGGCCAGCAGGGTAGCGGCCCGGTCGTAGGTAGGGCGCGTGGTGGCTGGATGGTTTAGAACCAGGGTCAGGTGGCTGACGGCCCCGGCCAGGTTTCCGGGCGAGGCTGGGCCTGATTTGGTCAGGAGCAAAGCCAGCCCCACCAGCGCCTCCAGGGCCATCGGCAGGGTGGGCAGTTTCATAGCCACCTGCAGCGCCTCTCGAAAACACCTGGCCGCCTTGTCGTACTCATCCAACCGGCAGTAGATATAACCCAACTGATTTAACGAAAGAGCCACTCCCCAATCGTCGGCGTTCTCCCGGCAAATGGCCACCGTTGTTTGCAGGACGCGCCTGGCTTCAAGCCCCAGCGCCGCGTCCATTAAATCAAAAATTCCGCGCACATGGTATAACATGTGCGAAATCGAGCGCGGGTCGCCGATAAAGCCTCTTTGGGTCAGACATGCCCACATCAGTTGTTTCGCTTCGGCCGGACGTCCCAGAGCATGCATGGTAGCCGCCAGGTACCCCAGGCCAAAGTGCCGGTAACGCATCTCGCCAAACGATTTCAAGGTGGAGATACTCTCGTCCAACAACTGTTGAGCCTGTTGGTACTGCTTGAGTTCATGCGTTACCACCCCCAGGAACAGTTGGGTTTTGGCGTAGCTGAAAGGATGTCCGGCCGGATCGAGCAAGGCTAAACTTTTGATCAGATAGTGCTGGGCCAGGTCATACTTCTCATTGATATAATTTAGAGCGCCCAACCGGCGGAGGGTGGCGGCCTGGGCCAGGTCGGCCCCGGTATCCTGCAGCGCCTCAAGGCTGCGAATACATAACGCTTCGGCCTGGGTGAAGCGGCTGAGATACTGGTAGAGCAAAGCCTGTTGCAGCAGCAGGCGTCCGTAAACGATGCGTTGCTGGACATCGCTTGACTCGACCACTGCCGTTTCCAGGCGCTGAATGGCTTTATCAAATAAGGTCGTTCCCTCGTGGTACCAACCACAGGCGCTGTAAAAGAGGCGCATAGGGTGGATATACTGCCTCAGGGCGGGGATAGCCAGGGACCAGTCGGCGGTGACGGCTCGTTCCCAGCCGGCCCGGATGTTATCCGCTTCGGGCTGGAGTTCGGCCAGCTTGCTGGCGACTTCTTCAATTTCAAGCTGATGTTCATACCGCTCCAAAAAATCTCCGTAGTAGCGGCAGTGCGCATCCAGCGTAGTTTCGTGTTCTGCCGGCCATTGGGCCAGTTTTTCGGCGGCAAATTGGCGCAGCAGCTCATGGCTTTGGTAGCGGCCCGAGGCGGTGAGCCGCAGCAGCGATTTATCCACCAGGCCGGTCAGGATGAGCAGCGAGCCTCCGGCCACTTCCTGGGCCGCCGCCCGCCGGAAGCCGCCCCGGAAAACAGACAGGCGGCGCAAGACCATTTGCTCCGCTTCCGACAGCAGCCGCCACGACTGCTCAAAAACGGCGCGCATACTGCGATGCCGCTCCGGCAGGTTGCGCCACGAGGCGGTTAGCAAATCCAGGCTTCGCTCCAGTTCCTCTACAATTTCGGCGCACGACAACACCCGCAGCCAACTGGCTGCCAACTCCAGGGCCAGGGGAAACCCTTCGACCAACTGGCAAATCCGCAGCACCTGCGGCGCTTCGGCCTCGGTCAGCTCAAAGCCGTCTCGCACCTGTTGCGCCCGCTGTGCAAAAAGGGCAATGGCGCTGTACCTCTCCCCCGACCC
>CAZDMM010000970.1:0-2897 GCA_964505845.1 uncultured Caldilineaceae bacterium | reverse complement strand
ACACCTACATCAAACACGGCGCGGCCCAAAACCAGATAGCCGTGTACGACATGTATACTCGCTTTATCCGTTGGAGCACCGACCGGCTGGGCAAAAACGGGATTATCGCCTTTGTCTCCAACAACTCCTTTATTGACGCTCAAACTTATGACGGCTTCCGCAAGGTGGTGGCCGATGAATTTAATGAGATTTACATCATTGACCTCAAAGGCAACGCCCGCACCAGCGGCGAGCGGCGGCAGCGTGAGGCCGGTAATATCTTTGGCGACCAGATACGGGTAGGCATCGCTGTTTACTTTTTAGTCCGGCGCGCGGGAGCCGTAGGCTGCCACGTTTATTACCATACTATCGGCGACTATGTCTCGGCCAAAGAGAAACAGCTTTATTTGCGCGACAACCGGCTTCAAGATTTACCCTTTCAACACATTATTCCTGACCAACGCCACGTCTGGATAAATCAGGCTGAGAATGACTGGGATGAATTGTTGCCATTGGCAGATAAGGATGCAAAAACAGGCTCAAGTAAAGAAACAGTCTTTAATCTGATGTCTAACGGTGTCAAAACCCAACGCGACGAATGGGTTTACGATTACTCAAAAGACCGCTTGGCCGACAAGATGCGCTTCTTTGTAGAAGTGTACCAACAAACGCTTGCCAACCCGGCCTATCCTGATAGATTTCAAATCAAATGGGATCGAGAATTGACCAAGTATCGAGAGCGGGGTGTCGCCAAAGCCTTTGAGGCAAGCCGGATTGTCACCAGCCAGTACCGGCCCTTTGTAAAAATGTACCTCTATTTTGACCCACACTTTAATGGCATGACCTACCAACTGCCCTTGTTTTTCCCCCAGCGCGAGGCTGAGAATCTCCTTATCTGCTTCACCGACTCCGGCTCAGAAAAGCCGTTTATGGTCATGGCCTCCCACCACCTCACCGATTTACACCTGGTCGGAGCCGGCAGCAGCACCCAATGCCTGCCCTTATACCGCTACACCGGCCAGGGCCAGCGCCAGGATAACATCACCGATTGGGCGCTGGAGCAGTTCAGAGCACGGTATCGGCCCGTAGCCCAAGCCGAGGAACCCTCACCCCAAGCCTCTCCCACGCCAGAGGCGCGCAAAGCGGGGAGAGGGAGCAGCAGCCTAACCCCTCTCCCCCTGGGAGAGGGGTTAGGGGTGAGGGCCATCACCAAGCTCGACATCTTCCACTACGTCTACGCCGTGCTGCATAACCCGGCCTACCGCCAAACCTATGAACTCAACCTCAAGCGCGAATTCCCCCGCATCCCCTTTTATGATGACTTCTGGCAGTGGGCAGAGTGGGGCAGGCAGTTGATGGCCCTGCACCTGCACTATGAAACTGTCCCCCCATATCCCCTGGAACGGCTTGAGCTTGACCCTGCCGCCGTGCGCCAGGCATACAAAGCCAAACTCAAAGCCAACAAAGAACAGAACCTTATTGAACTGGATACCTTAACCACCCTGGCCGGTATCCCGCCGGCAGCCTGGGAGTACCGCCTGGGCAACCGCTCCGCCCTGGAGTGGGTGCTGGACCGCTATAGAGAGAGCGCCCCCAGCGACCCGACCATCCGGGCCAGATTTAACACGTATCGCTTTCTGGATTATAAAGAGAAGGTAATTGACTTGTTACAGCGCGTCTGCGCCGTCAGCGTGGAAACGATGAACATCATTGAAGCCATGAAGCCATGAGCTATAACTTACCCAACATCCGTACCCTGCTGACCCAGGGTTTTAGTAATGAAGAACTACGCCGGTTTTGTTATGATCGGCCTGAGTTTAGACCCGTTGATAATGACCTGGCCGACCTGACAGGTACAACTCAACTCATTGATAAGCTCTTGAGGTATGCCGAACGAAAATTACTAATGGAAACTCTGCTCACCTGGGCCAGGCAAACCAATCCCGCCCGCTACGAACAACATCAACCTTATCAAGATGAAAAACCCTCCAACGATGAAGATAAACCTCCTACGACCTCTGATCCAATAGAGACAGAACTACCTCCCTCACTCTCTGTTGTCCAGCAATTCCCCGCCCCTGGGTGGGGTACAACCGGCCTGGCCTGTGATGGAACGCATCTATGGCTTACCGACGCTTCGGGGACAATCTTCAAAATTGACTCTTCCGGCAAAATTCTGGGCAGCTTTGCGGCTCCCGAAGTGACGCCTCAAGGGATAACCTGGGCAGAGGCAAGCTTCTGGGTATATACAACCAACAAATCCTATATTTATCAATTTCAAATTGCCGAGCAAACTACCAAAATCCTAAGTTCATTTCGGGCCCCCGCCCAAGTGGTAGGCGGCGCTTTAGCCTGGGATGGCCAGAGCTTGTGGTATGCTAATCAATTCAACCTGTATCAATTGGATACCCAAGGTAAACTTTTATATAGCTTTAGCGTGCCCTTCCAGGTAACTGCGCTAGCCTGGGATGGTTCCCATCTATGGCTGGCGCGGCATGAATTTCCCACCCAGGTGGCCTTAACTGTAGTTAATGTAGCCGGAGAATCCCTCAAGATGGTTGCCATCCCCCTTAGCCAGATAACGGGCCTAACCTGGGCCACACCGGGAGTATTGTGGGCCAGCGGGCAAGATACCGGGGGTGGCAAATCGGTTATCTACAAAATGTTGGTATAGCTGTATCAAGATATGAGGCCATCCTATACTTAGATTCGACCCCGTGGGATACTTAGACTCGACCCCGTAGGATACTTAGACTCGACCCGTAGGATACTTAGACTCGACCCCGTGGGGTAGTTAGACTCGACCCCGTGGGATACTTAGACTCGACCCCGTAGGATAGTTAGACTCGACCCCGTGGGATACTTAGACTCGACCCCGTAGGATACTTAGACTTCAATATTCAGTAAATGAAAACAGC
>CAZDMM010000969.1:0-2899 GCA_964505845.1 uncultured Caldilineaceae bacterium | reverse complement strand
GCCAGCGCTCGCCCCACACAAACACGCTGCCTTCAGGCTCCAGGGTAGTTCTTACCGTCCCCACCGCCCCAATCAATCCTTCCTGGCCTGTTACCGGCCTGGCCTGCCGGGCCTGAACCGCTTTGCGCACGGCAAACCCCAGCACCACAGCCAGCGTTATCGGGATACCCAGGATAGAAACCCAGGGCAACTGGTAATTGAACTCGTTGGTGTTAAAAAGGATAAGCGCCCCGATGATAAAAGCGGCCGTTCCCCCGGCCGTCAGCGCCCCGTGGGTGTGGACGTACAGTTCTGCCCCAAACAGGGCCAGGCCCAGCAAAATCAGAGCCAAACCGGCGTAATTGACCGGCAACTGCCCGATGCCGTATAACCCCACCAGCAAACAAATCACCCCCACCACCCCGCTCATGTAGCCGCCGGGATTGACAATCTCGTAAAAAATAGCCAGGCTGCCCAGCGAAATAAGCATCAAGGCAATGGTGGGATTGGTAATGATATTGAGCAGTTCCTCAACAAAGGTGACCTCTAGCGAGGTTACGACCACGTCACGCGTCGCCAGGGTAACTTCCCGGCCCGGCAGTTTGACGGTGCGGCCGTCCATCTGGGCCAGCAAATCCGCTATATCCGAGGCGATAAAATCAACCACCCCCAACTCCAGCGCCTCGCTGGCGCTGGCGGCTTTGGCCTCGGTGATAGCTTGTTTGGCCCATGCCACCGCCTTTTCGCCCCGCCGGTCGGTCAGGTTTTGGATGTCGGCCACCAAGATATTCTCAATTTTGCTGCGCAGCACCTCATCCATCACCGCCCCGCTGCCGTCAATGGGGCTGGCTGCGCCGATGCTGGTAGCCGGAGCCATAGCCGCCAGATGTCCGGCCAGGGTAATAAACGTGCCGGCCGAAGCCGCATGCGCCCCCGGCGGCCATACATACACCACCACCGGCACATCGGCGGCGATGATGGTTTGGATGATTTGCTGGGTCAGGTCAACACTGCCGCCGGGCGTGTCAAGCCGCAGAATGAGCGCCTCGGCCCGGCGAGTCTCCGCCTCGCCAATAGCCCGCTGGATCAGGCCCAGCATCACCGGCGTGACCGGCCCCTTGACATCCACCACCAACACCTCTTTGCCGCTGCTTTCGGCCCGTACTAGCGGCGTCAGCATGGCTAAAGCGACGAGCGCCCCATAAAGCCACAGCCCCAGCTTTTTGATTGACATCCTTAACCTCACTTCTTAAGCTGACTGGCGCTTGGTTAGGTAGAAAAGCGCCAGTCACCTGAGTAGAAACTACTTTTCATCAAAGAAAATCGCCTGACAAGCAACCCCTCGATAACTTCTACCGACATTATACCCCACCGAATCAGCCCCGCCAAGATGTTATTTTGAGGAGAAGCAGGGGCCAGCTTTTAGCCATCAAGCATCTGTGCTACAATACCTGCGCTCATGACTCAAGACACGCAAACTCTGCTCCCGGTCTCTGTTCCAACCGTACCGACCGCTTTCTCGACTCCCCTGGCGAAACGTTCCTGGCCTTTTCTGCTGGGAGTTTGTGGGCTGGGTCTGGGCCTGGGTTTTACCCTGAATATTTTAGACCCTTATCTTTACAGCGAAAAAATCCGCCTGCTGGCTCCGCCGGGCCTCAAAAACACCCTGTTGAGCCTGATCACCATCGCTGCTTTGCTGGTTGCATTCCTGGTGCAGCCGCTTATCGGCCAGTGGAGCGACCGCACCCGCAGCCCTTTGGGCCGGCGTTTACCTTTTCTGGCGTTGGGGGTGGCGGGGATCAGCCTGGCTTTGCTGCTGGTAGTGACGGCTCAGAGCATCTGGCTGCTGTTGGGCGCGGCTCTGCTGATGGCCCTTTTTTCCAATACCATTCAAGCCCCCTGGCAGGCGCTCATCCCCGACCGCGTGCCCGAAAACCAGCACGGTGCCGCGGCGGGTCTTAAAACCCTGCTCGAAGCGCTGGGGGCGGCCGGCGGAGTGGCACTGGCCGGTTTTACCTTGAGCCAGGGCATGCTTTGGACTGCACCCTTAAGCGGTATGGGCCTGTACTGGTTGCTGTTAGGGCTGACCGGTTTAACTTTGTGGCCGGCCCTGGAAAGCCACCAGGCTGCTCTGCCGGCCCAATGGCTGAACCCCCTGACCGCCCTGGCCCAACCCCTCAAACGCTTGCCGCCGGGCTTTCTGGGGTGGATGCTCAACCGCTTTTTGTTCTGGGCGGCGGCTATCGGCATCCGCACTTTTTTGTTGAATTATCTGAGCGATGGGCTGGGCATGTCGCCGGCTCAAGCCCAGGCTATGGCCAGCCGGGTGTCGCTGCTGTTAGGGGCGGGGGTGCTGCTGTTGGTGCTGCCGGCCGGCCTGCTGGCCGACCGGATTGGCCGGCCGCAGTTATTGGCGCTGGCCGGGCTGCTGGCCGGAACCGGGGCAGCCCTGTTGGTCTTTGGGCGCGACCTCTCATGGCTGTTTGTGGCCGGAGGCTTGATTGCGGTTGGGGCCGGTATTTTTTCCAGCGCCAGTTGGTCTTGGGCAACCAACCTGGCCCCCTCCGGCCAGGGTGCGCTGTACCTGGGCCTGGCCAACGCCGCTACCGTTTTGGGCAGCGCCGCCGGGCGGTTGGGCGGCCCCTTGATTGATGCGGTCAACTACCTGAGCGGCAGCACGACCGGCGGCTATGGATTGGTCTTTGGCCTGGCGGCTCTTTTTTTTATTGGCAGCAGCCTGGTGGTGTTGAAGATACGGGACAAGTAGACCGAAGACCGCTGACGGCTGACCGCCAGGGTGATGGATTTGGTACGGCTTTGTATAAATTCATAGCAAATTGGAGTCGAGGCTTCAGCCGAGCTGAACGAATTTTGTCTCGGCGGAAGCCTCGACGCCGGTCAGGTGATTCCGTTACACATT
>CAZDMM010000968.1:0-2900 GCA_964505845.1 uncultured Caldilineaceae bacterium | reverse complement strand
GCCGGAAGCCGCGCCCACGGCCATCAAGGCCGCGCCGCCGCCGGTCATAATGGCCCGCACGTCGGCAAAATCCAGGTTGATGAGGCCGGGCACGGTGATAAGCTCGGAGATGCCCTGGATGCCCTGGCGCAGCACGTCATCGGCGGTGCGGAAAGCCTGGGTCATGGTGGCCTTTTTATCCACAATTTCCAGCAGACGGTCATTGGGGATGACAATCAAGGTATCCACCTGCTCTTTAAGCTTCTCGATGCCATCCATGGCAAAACCCTGGCGGCGATTGCCCTCAAAGCTAAAGGGGCGAGTCACCACCCCGATGGTCAGCGCGCCGACGCCGCGGGCGATTTGGGCAATCACCGGGGCAGCCCCGGTGCCGGTGCCGCCGCCCATGCCGCAGGTGACAAAGACCATGTCGGCCCCGCGCAGCACTTCTTCCAAATCATCGCTCGATTCCTCGGCGGCTTTGGAGCCAACTTCGGGATTGCCGCCGGCCCCCAGGCCGCGGGTCAGCTTGTCGCCAATGCGGATGCGCTGCGGGGCGTCGCTCATCAACAGGGCCTGGGCATCGGTATTGACGGCAATAAATTCAACACCGTGCAAGCCTTCGGCAATCATACGGTTGACGGCATTGCTGCCCCCGCCGCCGACGCCAATCACTTTGATTTGGGCGAAATTTTCAGGTGTACCATAAGTATTGCCATTTCGAGACATAGTTTCCTCCTATGAATACAGTAATCAGTAATCAGTAGTCAGTAGTCAGTAGCCAGAAAATTTGGAGGTAGAGATTAAATTAAATCTCTAATCTCCAATCTCCGGCTCAGTTTTCTCCCTCAACCGAGGAGTTTCGTTCTCTCGTTCTCTCGTTCCCAAACTCAGTTTGGGAACGAGAGAAACTCAGTTTGGGAACGAGAGAAACTCAGTTTGGGAACGAGAGAACCGAGGAGTTTTGTTACCCCGGCAAAAATACTTTTAACCAGCCCGGCATCTTAAGCAAGTGGCCTTCCGGCTGCGGGGCGGAGTGGGGCAAGTCGTGCTTGATGCCCCATTGCAGCAGCCCCACGCTGGTAGCAAAGGCCGGGCTTTGCAAAGTATCTACCAGGCCGCGTAGATTTTGCGGCTGGCCGATGCGGGCCGGCAGGCCCAAAATGTCGCGAGCTAAATCTCGCATGCCGGCCAACTCGGCGGCGCCGCCGCATAACACCATCCCGGCCGGCAGCAGGCCATCGTAACCACTGCGCTTGATCTCCTTCAAAATCAGTTCCAGAATTTCCTCGGCGCGCGCCTCAATAATTTCTGACAAGAATTGGCGCGAGATATGCTGCTGCCCATCCTCGCCAAATACGTTAACCTTGAGCAAATCATCCGGGCTGATGGTATCGGGCCTGGCGTGGCCGTATTTAATTTTTAACTCTTCGGCCGTGCTAAAGGGGGTGCGCAGCCCCACCGCAATATCATTGGTTACCTGCTCCCCGCCGGTGGGGAGGACCATGGTATGCCAGATGCTCCCCTCGATAAAGATGGCGACATCGGTGGTGCCGCCGCCAATATCCACCAACACCACGCCCATCTCCCGCTCGATGTCGGTGAGCACCGCCTCGCCGGAGGCCAGCGGCTCTAACACCAGGGCGTCAATTTGAATACCGGCCCCTTGCACGCATTTAATCAGGTTGCGGATGGAAGCGGTGGCCCCGGTAACAATATGAGCTTCCACCTCCAGGCGATAGCCCTGCATGCCAATCGGGTCGCGCACCCCATCATCGCCGTCAATCGTAAAGCCGCGCGGGATGATATGCACAATCTCCCGGTTGTGGGGGATGTCAATGGCCCGCGCCTGTTCCAGCGCTCGCTCGACATCCACCGGACGGATGCCCCGCTCGCCCCGGCTGATGGCCACCACTCCCCGGCTGTTGGTAGAGCTGATGTGCGCCCCGGCCAGCCCCACGTAGGCGCTGGCAATGCTGTAACCGGAGGTGCGCTCGGCTCGCTGCAGCGATTCGCTGATGGCTGCCGTGACCTCGCCAACGTTGACCACCACCCCTTTACGGATGCCTTTGGCCGGTACAATCCCCACCCCCACAATCCGCACTGCATTTTCTGGGGGCGGGCTAACTTCGGCTACGAGGGTGCAAATTTTGGTGGTGCCTACGTCCAGGGCTACAACGGTCCGGTCCACGCTAGCTTTCCTCCCTGTTCAGACGCTGCTCTTCATTGACCAAGCTGCGCTGCCGCACCTGCAAATAAAGTCGGTAACAAGTAAATTTTAGTTTACCACAATATCTAGTATTTTGCAATAGTCTATACCACAACATCTTGTGCAATTTCCTTAAAATTCTTACTGCCGGCCGGTATTGGAGCGGGGGGGGGCGGGACGGGTTGGGGCGGCCGCCGGCCGGGGCGGCTGGAGTTGAATCAAATTGGCCGGGCGATAAATCGGCTGCAACGGGTTGCGCATGTCAATATAGGCCGGAGTGATGTTGCGCTCTTTCAAGTCGGCCAGAACAGCGGTCAGCACTACCAACTTGGCCTTGATGTCACGCCCATCGCCCAGGTACACCGGCCAGCCTTCCGGCGTGGCGACGGTCAAGCCCAGCGATTTGGAGTAACGCATCACCTGCACATTCGGCACCAGCACCCGCAGGGTTTGCGCACCGTCTACAATAGCGGCTTCAATCTGATAGCCCGGCTCCAGGGGCTGTTTGTCATCATCAATGATGCGCAGCATGCCGGTCAAATCAGCTTTGGGCGGCAGCACCGTGCCTTCCTGGTCAACCCACCACACCGTTGAGCCGGTCTGCCAGAGCAGTTCCGGGCGGCGCTCGGTCACTTCGATGACCACTTTGGCGGGTAAGGCCAGCGTCACGCCAGCAGATTTGATATTGGGCAGCCGGGTAATCCGCTTGACC
>CAZDMM010000967.1:0-2912 GCA_964505845.1 uncultured Caldilineaceae bacterium | reverse complement strand
ACCTGTCCGCTGTGCTCTGGGGTATCGGCGCATTGATCCTGGTCATTGTTTTGCTCGACCAATTTGTGTGGCGGCCGCTCATGGCCTGGGTAGATAAATTCAAGGTAGAAATGGTAGTAAGCGGCCAATTACCCACCTCGTGGTTTCTTGAGGTCTTGTCGCGGGCCTGGCTGATAGAGCAATTTGGAATGCGGGTGTGGCAACCCTTCAGCGAATGGCTTGACGCGGGGCTACACCGCCACCTGAGCCAAATAGCAAGACCAACGGGCAACGCCTCGACCGGCGGGCGACTTTCGTGGCTGGCGATTGGGTTAGTTGCTGTCTTCACTGTCGCCGTTCTATACGGCGGCTATCGCGCTGTGGCCCTATCGCTCACGCTGCCTCTTTCAGCCTGGGTAGAAGTGGGTCTGGGCCTGTTGGCGACCTTTGTCCGGGTGAGCGTATCCCTGGCGATTGCTCTGGTCTGGACCATCCCCGTCGGCGTGGCTATTGGCACGGATCAACGCCTGGGCGCTATGCTTCAACCCATCGTACAGGTTGTCGCCTCCATTCCGGCGACGGCGCTCTTCCCGGTGTTGATATTGATCTTGCTGCAAGCACCGGGTGGCTTGAATGTGGCGGCGGTCGCGCTCATGCTGCTGGGGTCGCAGTGGTATCTCCTCTTCAATGTAATTGCCGGCGCGACAGCCATTCCACAAGACCTGCGCTATATGACCGACCTGCTTGGCCTATCCACGCTTGACCGTTGGCGCACGCTCATCCTGCCCGCCCTCTTTCCATACATCATCACCGGCGCAATTACAGCCAGCGGCGGGGCCTGGAACGCCAGCATTGTGGCCGAGTACGTGGAATTTGGCGGCCAAACCTACACTACGACTGGGGTTGGGGCGCTCATCACCCAAGCCACCGGCGCCGGTGATTATGCCTTACTTCTGGTCGCCACGCTGGCCCTGGTTGCCGCTGTCGTTTTGATTAATCGAGCTTTCTGGCTGCGGCTCTATCGGCTGGCTGAAGAAGACTACCGGCTGGAATAAAAGAAATCGGAGCATTGTTATGACCAAGGCTACCCTGACCCATCAGGCCGACAACCTGTTATCCCTTGAAGATGTCGGCAAAGTTTACGAACGTGGCGCAAAGCAGTTTGTGGCTATTCGCGGCGTAAATTTGAGCCTCAGGCCAGGCGAATTTGTCTGTTTGCTTGGCCCATCCGGGTGTGGCAAATCCACCTTGTTGCGGATTATTGCTGGATTGGATCTTGCCACCTCTGGCACGGTTTTATATCGAGGCCAACCGCTCAACGGGGTGAATCCGCACGCCACCATTGTGTTTCAAACCTTCGCGCTTTATCCCTGGCTGACCGTACAGGAAAATGTAGAGATTGCCCTCAAGGCGCGCGGCTTGCCGCTCAGGGAGCGCCGCGAAAAAGCGTTGAACTGGATTGATACGGTGGGCCTGGACGGTTTTGAGTCAGCCTACCCGCGTGAACTCTCCGGCGGGATGCGCCAGAAGGTTGGTTTTGCCCGAGCCCTGGCCGTTGAGCCGGAACTGCTCTGTTTAGACGAGCCTTTCTCGGCGCTGGACGTCCTTTCCGCCGAAGCCTTGCGGGGTGAGTTGATGGAATTATGGCTCAGTAAAACGCTGCCCACCCAGGCCATTTTGATGGTGACGCATAATATTGAAGAAGCGGTGCTCATGGCCGACCGGATTGTGGTGATGGGCAAAAATCCCGGTCACATCCTCACCGAGGTTGCCGTTACCCTGCGCCACCCGCGCCAACGGAAAGGTGCTGCCTTTCAAAACATCGTGGACAGGGTCTATGCCGCCGTGGCCGGTCAAACGAAACCGGAACCCGAGACTCTGGGCGCAGCGCCGGGACAACCCGGCCCGACCCACCAACTCCCCCCGGCGCGGCTAAACGCCCTGGCCGGCTTGTTGGAGAAATTATCCGGTGAAGGCGGGCGGGCCGACATCTACCGCATCAGTGGTGAACTAAACCTGGAACTGGATGACCTGTTGCCAATTGTAGAGACTGGCGACTTGTTGGGCTTTATCCAGGTGCGGGAGGGCGACTTGTGGCTCACCTCACTGGGGCAGGCTTATGCGGAAGCCAGTATCCTGGTCCGCAAAGAAATCATTGCCGGACGGGTCTTGCGCCTGCCACTGATCGCCTGGATTTATGAAACCCTCCGCCGGGACGCTGACCGGCGCGTTGCCTGGGATCACTTTTTTGATAATCTGCAAGACGATTTTGGCGATTTGACCGAAGAACAGTTGAAAATTGCTATTAACTGGGGTCGGCACGCCGAATTATTTGCCTATGACGATGATGTAGACGAGTTATACCTGGAGGAATAAGACCATCCTTGGCGATGATACAGCGATCATTGGGCTAATGCAGTAGACCTGCCCTAACCATTTGGCCAGGACAGAGACTGGCTCTTCGCCCAACTTTAAACTCCTCGGATGCCCGGTGCATTCGGGGAGTTTTTAGCTTATACTATGAGTAAGCACAAGATTCAAGAGAAATGGAAACATGCTCAAGAAAATATTAGTCTCAGATGACGGCTGGCGGCTATTCCTGTCACCTTACCGGCTCAGATGGGTTGCTTGGGTGGCTATCTGGTCAGCTTACTTGGCCCGTGGACCGCCCGTGCTCGCGCCGCTGCCATTAATAGTACTGTCTTATGGACCTTAGGAAGAAATAAATTTTGATAGGAGATAAACTATATCTGTCGTTACCTTCAAAGCAACTTCACGCAATTTGCCAACAGGATTGGCTGTCGAAAACGTGGCTCGCGGCTTCAGAGTTGTAATGGATGAGCCAAAGGAGCTGGGTGGCAGCGATACCGGAATGAACCCCGTCGAAATGCTGCTGTGCGCTTTAGGTTCGTGCCAGGCCATCGTAGCCAAAT
>CAZDMM010000966.1:1818-2920 GCA_964505845.1 uncultured Caldilineaceae bacterium | reverse complement strand
TGGCCCGCTCGCGTTCTCGCTTTTGTTCCAAATAAGCCTGGGTGTTTCCAATAGCCACCGCCGCCTGGTTGGCCAGCGCTTCCAAATAGCGCAGTTGGTCTTCGGTAAAAAAGTTGGGGTGGCGGCTCTCCAGGCTAATTACGCCTACCGGTTCGCCCCGGTAAAAAATAGGCACTGCCGCTTTTGAGCGGACGTTCCGGCCAACCCCAATATTAGACCTTTCTTTGGAAACATCGGCAATCAAAATAGCCGTCCCGGTACGCAAAGCCCGTTTAGTAATATCCTGGGTAGTTGAGAAACTGACGGTTTGCAGCCGGGTAGTGGTTGCACCGCCAGCCGGCCGGGTTTTGCTGGCCCGCCCTTGTTCTTTGTGCGCCACCAGGCGGTTAGTTTTGGCGTCGTAAAGATTCACACTGCCAAAATCGGCCAGGGTTACCCTGGTCGCTTCTTCTAACACGATATCAAGAATGCGGTTGAGATCTAAGGTGCTGTTTAACTCACTGCTAACCCGCTGCAATCCGGCCAGCTCATTAACCCGCTTCTGCAATTGCTGGTCGGTCAGGCTGAAGAGGCGAGCGTTTTCCCAGGCAATGCTGACCTGGTTAATCAGCGATTGCGCCAGCCAGATATCATCCTCGGTGAAGGCCGCGGGATTGGCAGCAAATAACTGAACCAGGCCCATCACCTTTTCCCGGCTGATGATAGGGATCGCCACCATAATGCCGTAATTCTTTTGGGCCAGCCACTCCTGCTCGTGCCCGGTTATGTGCGGGTCATCTGCACGGACAATAAAGGGCAGTTGGGCCTTGAGAGCCGCCTGGAGGGCCGGAAACTTGGCTACCATCAACCAGGGCGAATCCTGGGATGAGGGGCGCGAGGTATAGCCTTGAACTTCTTCAGCCTGAGGTGAGGCTGCCATAACCGATTGTTGAACCAGCGTCAACATTCCGGCCGCTTCATCAAAACTATAGAGCGTACACTCATCGGCGCTAAACATTTCGGCAATCCGGCTGCTGGTATCATGCAGCAGTTCTTCATAAGAAAGGTTAGCGGATAACTCACGGCTAGTATCAAACAGCACCGATAGCTTGGAGAGATGGCG
>CAZDMM010000966.1:0-1808 GCA_964505845.1 uncultured Caldilineaceae bacterium | reverse complement strand
CTGAGTTTGCTGAAATAAGCGGGCATGATCAACAGCCACCGCCGAATGATTGGCCACCATTTCTAACAGGGCCAGGTCGGTTTGGTTATACAGGTTGATGGGTGCAGCAGCTAACTCAAGCGTTCCCAGCAGTTTGGCTCCTATTTTTAAGGGCGCGCCCAAATAGGAGCGAAAGGGGAAATCGGTGACCCCAACTTTGGGAGAAATTTCGGTAAAGGTGCGCGTATCGCCAATGAGCAGCGATTTTTGCTGGGCGGCAATCCAGCCGGTATAGCCCTGGTTCAGACGATAAGTATGGTCGTAGCGCTGCACGTTGATGTTGTCATCGGGCAAACGCAGGGCGGTTGTCAGGGTGCGGGTTTGAGAATTCCACAAGCAGATTTCGGCTATATCATACTGAAAGATATGCTTTAGACCGGACATCTGCAAAATATTGCGGCACACGTCATCCACGTCCATAGCATGCAGTGAACTATTGAGGGTGAAGCTGACTTGATTAAGCATCGTCAAGGCTTCGTTCCAACCAGGTTTCTGGCGGGTGAGGATGGTATTTTTGACCACCCGAGCAGCCCCGGTCTGGTCAAGCAGGGTTTGTAGACGCTGCGCATCCTCTGGGAGGAAGGCAGGCAGGCCAATTTTAGCTGTAACCAGCAGCACCCCCACCGGCTGTTTTTCTTTGGCCCCCAGGATGGGTAAGGCCAGGGCGGAGTGATCAGAAAAATTTAAAGTAACGGATGGGGGTAAATCTGGATTGTGGAGCTTATCAAGCCATACCGGGCGTTTAATTTTGGCGGCCCATCCTGCTACCCCCTGGCCAACCTTTTGCGCCGTAAATTTGGCCGGTATAGTCGCGGCATCAGAGGAAAAGTAAGGGAGTAATTCGGTCCGCTGCTGGTCAAAAATATATAGACAGGCAGCGCCGGCCGCCGCCGTGAGAGCAGCCTCTTTGGTTAAAGCATCCAACAGAGCGGAAACTTGAAACCAATTCATGGACGCCATTTGGGTTGAATGAATCTGGTCGGCGAGGGGGGGAGTTGGGTCAGCCAGGCTATAGGGGGGTGGGGCCAAATTGCTCATAACCATTCCTTTGGCAAAATCCAGGCAAATTTCTACAAAGCAGCTTGTTGGCTACCGGCCGGCCAACAGTTACTTCCTTAACATACTTATAGATTAACTTGATAAGGTTCAAAAAGTCAATAGAAAAAAGGTACGATAAGACAATAGCACTATCATTTAAGGCTGCTCAGGCGGACAGCCGGTATTACGCCGCCGATTCTCGGCGGCATCCTCGGTAATCTGCACAATATCAGCAAAGGGGCCATCGGCGCTGGGCACAACCCCCACCGCAATCTTCATAAAATTGGTCTTTTGGATCACGCCGTCAATATCTTTGTAGGTAATCTGCCCTTTTTCCCGGTCGGCAAAAGAATAGAATACCTGACATTCGTTATTGAAACGTTGGGTGATAGTTCTGCAAATAATCGGGGCCGCTTTGGGCGAGGTGATAATGATAAAATCATTGTCAGAAGCCTGGCCGATGAAGTCGTTCAAGGTTCCGTTCTCCTCAACCGTTTCGCGCATAATGTCGGCCAAAAATATCAAAACCTCGTTAACCTGGATAGGCCCGTATACTTCCTTAAAGGCGTTGATATTCCTGATCCCAAAATAAAGCAACGTCCAGGGTTCTGAGGAGTCTTTAACATTTTTGAGCTGCTCTTCAATCAGCTTCCCGGCCGGCAAATTGGTAACCGGATGGGTCAGCGCCTCCCGCAGCGAGCGTCGAATAGCGCCTTCAACCCGCAGTTTAA
>CAZDMM010000965.1:0-2951 GCA_964505845.1 uncultured Caldilineaceae bacterium | reverse complement strand
GACCCCTGGTGGTACGCCCAGCGGCCCCGCCTGGCCGACGAAATCTTCCCCTGGGACCACATCAGCGCCGGGGTGGAAAAGCGCTGGCTGCTGCTGGATTGGTACGCCGCCCAAAAGGGCGAAACCAAGGTGGATTGCCGGGAGCACTGCTATCACTGCGGCATCTTGACCGCCTTCAAAGGCTTGCGGGCCAACACCCCACCCACCGCCTGGGAGTGCCCCCCCGTCCGCAACCCCCGCTGGAAGGAACTGGCCGACAAGGGCGAGGTGATTGGCCTGACCGAAGTGGTCAAGGAGCGTCTGGTCCACAGCCGCGTGCCGGAAGTGTAAGTGGGTGATTCCCTAAATTTTAGGCAGTTCTGTCCATAGGACGCCAAAGGCGCGCAAAGCGGCGCCCTTGCGGTATGGGGACAAGTTGGCAACTTGTCCCACATTATCATAGATTTGGGCCAGATTGGTGTAAGCTTTTTCGGTTCTTTCAAAAACAAGTAGACATTCGGTTTCACCAACCAAAAACCGGGCGTCTAAAAAGTAAGTTACAGCGGAGAGTGTGTGCCACAACTTCATCCCCTCTTTTACTTATCGCTCCTGATCGTTGCCATTATAACCTCGGGCAGCCTGACCGTTTACGCCTGGCGGCATCGCCATACCAGCGGCGCTAAACAATTTGCGGTCATGATGCTGGGTGTTTACCTGTGGAATCTGGGCTATACCTTAGAATTATTAGCCGGAGCTGACTTACCTCTTAAAGTTTTCTGGGCCAGCGGGAAATATCTGGGGATTGTCGTTGTACCGCTGGCCTGGTTTACTTTTGCGGTTGAGTATACGGGCCGGGAGATATGGCTGACCCGGCGCAGGCTGATCTTGCTATCTATTATTCCCCTGCTAACCTTTATCCTGGCCATAACCAATGGAACCCATCACCCGGTCTGGAGCCAGGAACAGGTTGTGCCGGCCGGGCCTTTTATAGGTTTGCAGGTGGCTTTTGAAGGCTGGTTTTGGGTTCACACGGCCTATTCCTACACCTTAATTTTGCTGGGCACAATTGTAACAGTGCAAACCTGGGTAAACCGCCCCCATGTGTATCGGAGACAAATGGCCGGTATGCTGCTGGGAGTGCTCATCCCCTGGTCAGGCAATGTCATCTCACTGTTTGGCCTCAACCCTATCCCCCACCTTGATTTAACGCCTTTGGCCTTTCCCATCACCGGGGCCGCGATGGCCTGGAGTCTCTTTCGCTTCCGGCTGCTCAATCTGGCCCCCGTAGCGCGTGAAACCGTTGTTGAAAGCATGAGCGATGGCATGATCGTGCTTGATATGCAGGGCCAGATGGTTGACCTTAATCGCGCCGCCCAACAAATCATCGGCCAGCCGGCCTCACAGGTAATTGGCCGCAGGGCCGCCGTGGTTTTTGAGGCCTGGCCTGAGCTGGTTGAGCGTTATCGCCATGTGACTGAGGCCCTGGACGAGGTTAAGGCCGGCGACGATTACTACGAACTACGCCTTTCGCCCCTGCGCAGCCGGCGCGGAATTATCATTGGCCGGGTGATTATCCTGAGAAACGTTACCGAACGCAAACAGGCTGAAACGGCGCTTGCCCTGGCGCGCGACCAGGCTTTGGAAGCCAACCGGCTAAAGAGTCAACTGATGTCGCGGGTTAGCCATGAACTGCGCACCCCGCTGGGAGCTATTCTGGGTTATGCCGAGATGCTGCACGAGAGTATCAACGGGGCAGCGGAGCCGTGGCAGCAGCAAGCTCTCAACGAAATCATTGCCAGTACCCACGACTTAACCAACCTGGTCAATGAATTGCTCTATGAGGTGCAGCTTGACGCCAGGGCCGTTAAGCTGCACCTGGCCCCTTTTGTGCCGCAGCCAATGTTGTGCAAGGTTGAGAATCAGATGGCTATCCTGGCTCAGAATAAAGGTTTAACCTTTACCTCTGTTATCGGGCCGGATTTACCAGCCACTCTGATTGGTGATGAAGCCCGATTGCGCCAAATCCTCATTAATCTCATCGGCAATGCCATCAAATTTACTCAGACCGGTACAATTCAGGCACGGCTTTATGGTTACGATGACAAACACTGGGCGATGGAAGTTGCTGATACCGGTCCCGGCATCCCTGCCGAGGCACAGAAATATATTTTTGAGCCATTCCATCAGGTGGATGGTTCGATCACCCGTGAGCATGGCGGCACCGGTTTAGGGCTATCAATTGTCAAACAGTTAACCGATCTTATGGGGGGACATATTACGCTAGAGAGCACTGTGGGACGGGGCAGCACTTTTACCATTGTGCTGCCCCTCCTCCCGGTAACGGAGATAACCGCAAAAATTCGCTAGTTTACCCCTCCGCCACGGCAATATAGGGCAAATTCCTTAGCTTCTCATCCAAATCCAGGCCATACCCAAAGACAAATTTATCCGGAATGGTGAAGCCGACGTAATCCACTGGAATCTCCACCTGGCGGCGCTCGGTTTTATCCAGCAGGGCGCAAATTTTCAGACTGGCCGGCCGCCGCGCCCGCAAAATATTGGTAATGTAGGTTAAGGTGTGGCCGGTGTCAATGATGTCTTCCACAATTAGCACGCTGCGCCCTTCGATGGGTTCATCCAGGTCTTTGAGAATCCGCACCACCCCGGTTGATTCTCGCACCTCTTTGCCGTAGCTGGACACGGCCAAAAAATCAATCTCGTGGGGGATTGACAGGCTGCGCATCAGGTCGGTTAAAAACAACACCCCCCCTTTTAAGATGCACAGCAGCAGCAAATTTTGGCCGGCATAATCGGCCGAAATCTGCCGGCCCAGTTCTTTGATGCGAGCTTGCAGCCGCGCTTCGTCAATTAAAATGTCAAAGGTATAACCATTCCAAGATTGAGTCATAATAATTTCTCCTAAAAAAAATAGTGGACAGTAGTCAGTAGACAGTAGTCAGAGAGGCCTGCTA
>CAZDMM010000964.1:0-2966 GCA_964505845.1 uncultured Caldilineaceae bacterium | reverse complement strand
TTGACCCTTTTTCAAAGACAACCGTCTGCTTGCCGGCCTTGCTCAACTGGTAGGCCGCCGTCAGGCCTGCCGGCCCCGCACCGATGATCACCACGTCAGTATTTAATTGAGTGTGAGGTTTTGAACTTGTTTCAGTCAGTGGGTCAGAGAGTCAGTAATCAGTAGTCAGTTGCCATTAACAACGGACTACGGACAACTTTCAATGTTTAACCTTCAACGTACCAACCTTCAAACTATTCCCCTGCTCATTGCCGGCCACATCAAAATAATTCAGCCGCAGGTTGAGGTCGGGTTCATACATGCCGGCCAGCAAAGTGTAGTCGCCGGGCGGCAGATCGGGGGCCAGCTTGAGCAGATGCCGGTCCAAAATCACTGCGCCGGGCGACCAGCTATTGGCGTGGGAGGTACCGCAGGCCGGAAAATCATCGGCCTGGGCCACAACTCTCCCCCCCTGCCCCTGCCCTTGAGGGGGAGAGAGGAGGTGGATAAACACTTTGTAACGCAGGCTCAACAAATTTTGGGCCTGCCAGTGCAGGGTGATGGGCAGGATATCGCCAGGATGGGCATGGGTCTCGTCCAGGTCATAGCCAATCAGGGCGACTCGCCCGGAAAGCTGCTGCGCCCGTTGCAGGTAAGCCGGCGGAGCGTTATTCTTCAATTCCGACCCTTCGCCCAGGACGAGGGCCGGTTCCAGCCGCATCTGCAGCGGCGGAGTTGTCCCCTCCGACAAAGCCATGGCGGCGGCAAAATCGGCGGCGGTTACAGGCGGCTCAAAGCGGAACGGCTCGACCAGGTCAAGCACCGGCGGGCGGCCGGTGGGGTTAAATTCCAGGATGGTCAGGCGCAAGCGGCCGTTGCCCCACAAGCGGTAGCGCGGCGTGTAACCAAAATTGGCCGGGTCAAAGGGGACATCGAAATCACGGTCTCCTTTGTAGGTAACCTCACCCCGCAGCACATAGCGCGGATAACAGGGCGTCGGGGCCTGGCCGAGCATGTACCAGCGAGGGGCGTTGCCGTCGTCATTGCCGGCCCAATCGCCTGAGAGTTGGCCGGTGCGCCGCAGTTGGCCGACCAACTGCCAGCCCAGCCGGAACGGATAGCCAAAGCCGATGCGCGTACCGTAGGGAAAATCGCGGTCGGTGGGGTAGAGGCTGCTTTTGTGGTCGGGGTAGGTGAGGATGTATTCCAGGTCGCTGCGTAAGAAAAGCATGGCGGTATGCCCGGCAAAAAGGGCCAGCACAGCCAGGCCCAGGATGGTTATTGTCCAACGTACGGCCGGCCGGCTCAGGCTCAACCGGTGCGCCGCCGACCACCGCCAGCCCTGCACAAGCGCCCAGGCCACCCACAGGGTTAACGCGCCCAGGAAGAGATAATGGTGTTTGCCGGGCCGGTTGACCAAAAAGACATAAACCCAGAAGGCGGGGGCCAGCCACAGCCACAGCACTCGCTGCGGCAAGGGAGTGTGAGGCCAGAGGATTGCCAGGGCCAAAAACAGACCAAAACCAATTGCCAGCAGCCAGGCTGCACTTTGTGACCATCCTATCCAGGCTAAAGCCGCGCCCAATAGAATTATTGATGCTACCGCCCCACGGAGGAGCAGAGGAGCGGGAGAGCGGAGGAGAAAATCTCTCTCCCCTGCACCCCTGCACCCCTGCACCCCTGCCAGTATTACTACCAGTACAACAACCAGCAGGGCATCAAACGCAGCTACAAAATAGGCCGAGTTGTACTTGAGGGCCTCCAGATAAAAAAAGTGGCCCAAATTGTTAAAGGGGGGCAGGCTGCCGCCGCTGACTCGATTTTCCAGGTATGCGCCGGTGCTGTTCAGACTGGGGTTGAGCAGAAAAGGGACATAAAAGGCGGCCACCGGGAGGGTAAAGATGAGCAGAGAGGGCCAGAGGTGTGGAACGTGGTGCGTATTGCGTAATGCGTAAGATTTAATATCAGAGATAGTAATTTTGGTCTTGTCGTTTTCCGACAGAACTACAAGCTTAAGACTCAGATAGATAACCACAGGTAACAACAAAACTGTTTCAAAATGAAACAGAAAGGCGGCGGCCAGGAGAAAGACGCCCAGGCCGTGCCAGCGGCGGGAGGGAGGGTGGCTGTGATAAAAGCGGACAAAGCAATAAATGGCGGCCAGGGTCAACAACAGCACCACACTCTGGTATTGGGCGGTGCGGGCATAAGAGACGAAAACGCCGTCAAGCGCGGCCAGCAATCCGGCCACCAGCCCCACCGGGCGACCAAATAAACTCTGTCCTAATAAAAACAGCAGCCCCACGCTCACCGTCCCGGCCAGGGCAAAGGGCAAGCGGGCCGTCTGCTCGTCAAAACGGCCCGCCAGCGCGCCGATAGCGTTGAGCAGCAAGATTTCGCCGGGGCCTTTGGAGTGGGTCAGAATGGCCTCGGTGTGGCCGTAAGCCAGGGATACAGCCCGCAGCAGAATGTCGGCTTCGTCGCCTTGATAATCGGAGTAGTGCAGGTTGATGACGCGAAAGCCGGCAGCCAGGATGAGCATGAGAATAAGCGGATAAGCGAATAAGCGGGTGGGCGAGGCAGGAATATTTCCGGGTTGGTCGTCATTCACCATTCGCTGCCGCGCCGATTCATACCGCCAAGCGACCAGGCCAAACAGGGTAGTGACGCCTCCCAGGCTGCCAAGGACCACAAAAATATTTAAGGGCGCGTGGGCAAAAGCCAGGGCCAGCAAAATTATAATTGTTAAACTGCAACTGAGCGGTACGGCCAGCAGCCAGTGTTCCAGGTGGGATAGCTGCGGGCCGGCCAGATTGGGCCAGAGGGCGGTCAAGAGAGCATAGCCGGGCAAAAAGGCCATCAGCACCAACCCGGCGCCCACTTGCAGCGGATACCAGGGTAGAATGATTATCAGCAGGGATAATAATAGGGCGCTCCCTCCTGTTGCCATCAGGCGACTATTTTTCATATATAAAAAAGGGGTGGAG
>CAZDMM010000963.1:0-2974 GCA_964505845.1 uncultured Caldilineaceae bacterium | reverse complement strand
GAAGCCGCGTAGTGTCCCCATCCGGGGATGGACGCTGCGCGGCTTCGCCTGCGGCTCGCAGTGACATGACAGTGATTTTAAGGAGCTATAAGCATGATTTACGATACCATCGTCATCGGCGCGGGCCAGGCCGGATTGGCTGCGGGCTACTATCTGCAGCGGGCCGGGCTGCGCTTTCTGATCCTCGAAGCGGGGAATGAGCCGGGCGGTTCCTGGCCCCACTTTTACGACAGCCTGTCGCTCAATTCGACCGCGCGCTACTCGTCACTGCCGGGCCTGCCTTTTCCTGGCCTGCCCGACCGCTATCCCCGGCGCGACGAGGCAGTGGCTTATCTCCGCAGCTACGCGGCCCATTTCGCTTTGCCGGTTGTGACCGGAGCGTGGGTGGTCAAGGTTGAGCGGGCGGGCCGCTTCTTCCGGGTCATCACCGGCGACAAAGGTGGCTTCAGAGCGCGGACGGTGGTGGCTGCTACCGGCTTTTTCGGCCAGCCCAATATGCCGAACCTGCCCGGCCAGGCGCAGTATCGCGGCCAGGCTTTGCATGCGGCTCACTATCGCTGCCCGGAGCCATTTCGCCGGCAGCGGGTCGTGGTCGTCGGTGGGGGCAATGCCGCCGTGCAAATCGGGGTGGAGTTGGCCCAGGTGGCTCGCGTCAGTCTGGCCACCCGCCACCCGATTCGCTATCTGCCGCAGCGGTTTCTGGGGCAGGATATTCACTTTTGGCTAAAGCTCAGCGGTTTGGATCGCACCCAATGGTTAGACGAGCAGAGTGTGCCGGTCTTTGATGCCGGAACCTATCGCGCAGCCATTGCTTCGGGCCGGCCCGATCGCCGGCCCATGTTCGAGCGATTCACCGCCGACGGCCTTATCTGGAGCGATGGCCGCTTTGAAAAAGTGGATGCGGTTATCTTTGCCACCGGCTACCGGCCTCACCTGGCCTATTTGACCGAACTGGGGGCGTTGGATGAAAACGGGCGCGCCCGGCAGCGTAGAGGCGTGAGCACAGCCGTACCGGGGCTGTACTATGTCGGCTTGCCCAGGCAGCGCACAGCCGCTTCGGCCACGCTGCGCGGCGTAGGGGCCGATGCCCGGATTGTGGTCAATCATCTACGGCACTACTGCGAAGTCCAGCGGCAAACCCAAGCCAAACGGGCGGCAGAGGCAGCTTTAAAACGGCAGACGCGTGTTTGGGTTTCAAGAAGCCATGAGCTGGTTGGTTTGATGGGCCTGATGACGCTGGCCCTGCGCCAGCAGATAGCCAGGCGACGATTAGCGGCGCCCCGGCTGGTGGGCGAGGCGCTGGTGCGGTCGGTCAGGGTCAGCGCCGGTTTTTTGGGCCTGGGCCACGCCGCCGCCTTGTATAGCCGAATTTAAGGCCGAGCGAGCCGCTTTGGCGCAACCTATTAGAACTACTTTTTAGACGGCCTCTAACGCTCAATCAATCTGACGCGCTGATTATACCAGTTCAGAAAGAACGAGATCGTGAGGCTCAACGATAGATAGGATACCATGAAGATAATAATCACCTGCACCGGAAAGCCCGACTGGTTGAGCACGGTATTCCCTATCGCCACCAAATCGGGAAAGCCGATGGCCACCGCCAGGCTGGAATTTTTGGTGAGGTTGAGATATTGGCTGGTCATCGGTGGGATGATAACCCGCAGCGCCTGGGGCAAAACGATGAGACGCAAGCGTTGGGTTTCGCTGAGGCCCAGGGCGCGGGCCGCCTCGGACTGCCCTTTGGAGACGGCCAGGATGCCTGCCCGCACAATCTCAGAAGCAAAAGCCCCGGTGTAGATGACCAGTCCGGCCAGCAGTGCAAAAAATTCCGGGGTCAGTTTTAGCCCCCCTTGAATATTGAACCCGGCCGGCGCAGGGGTATTGACAATCAATGGAGCGGCCTCAACCGGCACAATATCGCTCTTATCCGGCTCTTTTAAGAGCGGCCTGATCGCTGCTAATTCTGCCTGCGTGCCCGCCAGCAAGTCGCAGTCCCCATCGGCATAAGTTTTAGCCGCTTTGGTCATACTTTTTTCATCTTCAACCTTGACCGGAATACTGCGCTGGCGCAGTTGGCTGGCGGCATTGATCTCGGCCGGGGTATCGGCGACCGCGCACACCGTAATCACAGCCTTACTCAGCACATCCAGCTTATCCTCAATAGCCTTTGCGGCCGCGTTGGCGCCCGAATCGGCTGCCGGCGTCTCATCGGTTTTCTGGGCAGACTCGGTTTCAGGCTGGGCGGCTTCTCCCCCGGCCTCTGATTTTGGGTTGGCCTCCGGCTCAGGCTTGGCTGCCGGCCCCAATTCCTTGAGCTGCGCGGTCAAATTATCCTTGAGGCTTGCCACCGCTTCGGGCGAGTTTAAACTCTCCAGCGTGGCCTGATCAGTCCCCAGCTTTTTTAGCTCATCCTTATCCAGTTTGACCAGAAAGATCTTTTCAAAATCGTCAAAGCTCTCAATTTTGCGGGAGCTGGCCACCATAATGGCCTGGTTGCTGCTGAAGGCAGAGGTCACCCACCAGCCAACGATGACCACCAACAAAAAAGCGATCAAGGCGCTGCCAATTTTGTTGCTGGGCTGGCCGGTTTTGTCCTCTTGCCGGCTTTGAATGGTCCACAAGACCAGGGCCAGGATGATGGCTAAAACCACAAAAGCCAGCCAGATGGGGAAGCTGGCGGTGGGAGTGAGGCTGGGTAAAGCTACGCCGCGCTGGCTTAAATAGATAGGCCAGCCAAAGGGTTGGATGCTCTGTTTGACCGGCGGTAGTTTGAGCACCACCCCAAAATAAATAAAAAAGAGCTGCACCAGCAGCGGGATATTGCGCACCGTCTCAACGTAAATGGCGGCAATCTTGCTAATTAACCAGTTTTCCGATAGGCGGGCGATGCCGGTAATGAGGGCCAGAATCGTGGTCAGGATAATGCCGATAAAAGAGACCCGCATGGTATTGACCATGCCTACCCACAAGGCCC
>CAZDMM010000962.1:0-2975 GCA_964505845.1 uncultured Caldilineaceae bacterium | reverse complement strand
TATTTGCCTGCAGGACCGCAAAATTCTGGGTTCTTCTCTGTACGGCAGTAAGAATCTAATATTTTATACTGCCTCGCTGATGGTCGCCAACGACCTGGCCCTCATTGATCGCTACCTCAAGCACCCCTCGCAAGAGCCGGATTACCGGCGTGGGCGCTCGCACCGGGAATTTTTGACTACCATCAATCACGCCTACCCCAGCATCTCCATGCAAGCTATCAAAATCAGCCTGGAGACATTCCTGCTCACCGGGATTTCTGTGGACGCCCCGGGCCGCAGCGTCGTCCAATTTGGCGGTATGTGAGCGCCTGCACCGGGAGCGTTAGCTTTCTAAAGGTGCGGCGCTATTTCTCACAGGCTGTCTAAAAATTAGCCAAACCCGGATTTGACCGGGGTAGAATCCATGAAGGGCGCCAAGAAACACAAAATTTTCAGCTTTTTTCTTACTGTTCCTTTGTGTTCTTGGTGGATAAGAAACAATTTTTAGACACGCTTTCAGGCGGCCTCTTAGACCCACCTATTTTCCTACGCCTTAGCAGCCAATTCCACTCCGGCTTTGCCGTAGGCCCACTTGGTGGCTGCCATGATCACCGTGATCATGGCAAAGGCGGTTAAGGCCATAAAGGGAATGGTCACAAAGCCAAAATAGCGCACATAGACCAGATTGCAGGGAATCCCCACCGCGCAGGCCGCCGGGTGCTCAATCAAACCCCATTCAATCAGGTAGTGGTAGGTTGACACGCCCATGCCAATAATTGAAAAAGGCAGCACGTAATTGGGCAGATACTCATCCTGCTTGAAGATGCCCACCAGAATAATCAGCGTGAGCGGGTACATCAAAATCCGTTGATACCAGCACAAGGTGCAGGGAATAAAACCGGCAATTTCGCTGTAGTAGAGGCTGCCCAGCAGGGCCGCCAAGGCCGGGGCCAGGGCCAGGTAACCGCCATAACGCTGCCAGAAAGTAATGTTGTTGTTCATTGTTCGGTCGCTCCGCTCCTCAAATGGTGCTTGGTGGGTTGCCACAAGCAGAGTTTACTCAAGAGTTGGGAAAAAGGCCATTTGTTTACCCCTCAGTTGCGACAAATTTAACCGTAACGGTCACGCCATCGGTCACTTTGAGGATGCCCAAAATTGAAGGCGGCTCAAAGCCGTAATCTTGCATCAATAGGTTGGCGACGGCGACGCCGCTAAAGGTAGAGCCGTCCAGCCGGGCCGTCACGTCAAAAGTTTGGGGCCTGGTGATCTCTCTGATGGTCATATCTCCTGTCACTTTAAAGGAGATATCCTGGCCCTCGGCTACCTCAGCCGGAAAATCTTCAAGCGCGGTGGCTTTGAACTCGGCCCAGGGATAGGTGTTTGATTCTAGCCACTGGTCGCGGATGCGCTGGTCCCGGCGCGTCTCATCACTGGTCAGGGTGCGTAGGTCTACCTTGAACTGATTGTTGGTGAGTTGAACCTGCTGGCCGCTGATATTCAGTTGGAACTCCCCTTCGATAGCGTTGGTGCGGCCTATCGCATTGACCAGGCCCACCGGCCGGTTAAAAAATTCCTCCGACACCTGGTACGAGGCTTCGGACTGGTCGGGCATAATTTTAAAGGTGCGCACGGTTGGGACGGGTTGGGCCGGCGGCGCTTCCTGGGTAGCGGCCGGGCCTGGCTCGGGGGGATCAACGGGAGCGGTCGCCGCCGGTGCAGCCTGAGTGGGGACAGGCGTGGGAGCGGCTGCGGTCGGTTCCGCCGCCGTGGGAAGCGGGCCAGGGGTAGGGGCGGCGGCCTGGTTAACCGGCTGTGCGGGAGTTTGGGCGCAGCCGGCCACAATGAATCCCACCACAGCCGCACTCAGTAAAATTGATACAAAACGTAAAAACATCAAAATTCTCCTTTTAGGCAATTTCTAACACAAAGTTAAAGGTGGCGGCCTTGCCGCCGGCTGCATCCTGCACCGCCATCACCAGGGCCGGGTTGAAGATGCGGTCGGTCTCGTTGGCCGGTTCATGCGGAAAGTACAACTGGGTGGTCAAAACCGGCTGGTTGGGCGCCTGCACTTTGACGTGAATATGGCGCGTCCGGCCGGGGTAGACTCCCGGCAAAATAGTTTCCAGAGTGTAACGGCCCTGCTCATCGGTAAACTGGTGGCCGCGCAGCTTATAGCCTACATTGTCATACACCCCGGCGTCGTCGCAATGCCAAAAGTCTAGCAGTGCTTGCGCTACCGGCCGGCAACCGGTCGAAAGCACATAGCCCGTGACCAGTAGTTTGGTACCCGGCATATCCGGCTCCAGCAGCGAGGCCCGCTCCGGGGTGTTGGGGGTATAGTAAGGGCCTTCGGTTTGGGCCGGCGTTGGCTCGTCGTCATCGTCGCCGCAGGCAGGGGTTGGCTGCAAGGCGGCCGGCGCTGAGGTATCGGTGGGCGCGGGGGCATTGGTTGGAGCAGTCGCCGGCGGTTCGGTGGGGACAGGTTGGGGAGCCGGCGTCGGTGGAACCAGCGTCGGTGTGGCCTGGCTGACCTCCTGGCCGGCGCAGGCAGCCAGCAGCAGCGTGGCCGGCATCGCCAGAAACGCTCGCAATACCTCGCGGCGTGTAGGTTTGTTTGGTTTTTCCATAACTCTCCTCGTGAAAATAGACCCCTGGCAGCAGACCACCGACCGCAGAAAAATATACAATGCTGCGACCTTGCTACCTGCTACCTTTTCATTTTTGATGGCGCACCGCAGATTCGTGAACATTCTGCGCCAACCTGGTGCGGCCTCCGCCATGCAAGCACATCACGACTTTAACCCAGGTCAATTAAATTTACCTTAATGAATTGGGAGATTAAATAAATTGGCCGAACTCATTCCTGAACTTGGGTTCAAGCTTCAGTTCGGCCAGGGGGTAAATGAGCTTAAAAACTCACGGCTCATGTACAGCCCAAGTAAAGTGACCGGCACTTCCTTATTCTTCGAGGAGTAGCCAATCAATCCTGAAGTGCC
>CAZDMM010000961.1:0-2975 GCA_964505845.1 uncultured Caldilineaceae bacterium | reverse complement strand
GGGTAGGGCAAACCATAGGGGCAGAAGCAATTGAGTATCTGACCCGGGCGATGGTTTTTGTGAGCGCCGTAATGGTTGTGCTCGCCGGCGGAGCGGCGCTTTGGCTGGCCCGCACGATTGCCGGTCCACTGGAACGGCTGGTTACAATTGCCGAGGGTATTGTTCAGGAGGGCGACCTCTCCCAAACCCTCACCCCGCGCGCCAAAGACGAAATCGGCCTGCTCAGTCTTGCCTTTAACCAGATCATTGTCCACTTTCAGGAATTATCCCAAAAGGCCCAAAAGATTGCTGGCAATGATCTCAGGGCTGATTTTGCCCCCAAATCAGATAAGGATGTGTTGGGCCAGGCCTTTAAGCAAATGAACGACAATTTAAAAAACCTGCTGAGTCAAGTAGTTGATAATGTGCATCATCTTGGCCAGGCTTCGCGCCAACTTTCTCAGGTAGCCGACCGCACCGGCCAGGCCACGGCCCAAGTAGCGGAGACGATTCAACAAGTGGCGCAGGGCATTACTGCCCAGACAAGTGACATCACCCAGGTGGATCAGACCGTTCAACAAGTGGGGCGGGCCATTGATGGGGTCGCCGTCGGTGCGCAAGAACAAGCCGCCGCCGTGGCCAAGTCGGCAGAAATTGCCTATCAAATCACTGCCTTAATTCAACAGGTGATGATCAATGCTCAAACCGGAGCGGAAGGGGCCGCCAGCGCCGCCGAAACGGCTCAAAGCGGCGTCAGCACCGTTGAGGCCACCATCAAAGGTATGGAAGCCATCAGAGCCAAGGTTGGCTTCTCGGCCCAAAAAGTGCAAGAAATGGGCCAGCGCTCCGTTGAGATCGAGTCCATTGTAGAAACCATTGACGATATTGCCAGCCAAACCAACCTCTTAGCCCTCAATGCGGCTATTGAAGCCGCGCGGGCGGGCGAACATGGCAAAGGTTTCGCAGTGGTCGCCGATGAAGTTCGTAAGCTGGCCGAAAAATCAGCCCTGGCTACCAAAGAGATTGCGGCTTTAATCAAGAGCATCCAACAAACGGTGGCTGAAGCCGTCCGGGCTATGGAAGAAGGGGCCGTGGAAGTGGAAGCGGGCGCCCGGCAGGCCAATACCGCCGGGCAGGCCCTGCACAGCATTCTGCAAGCGGCAGAAGCGGTGGTGCGGCAGGTTGAACAGATCTCCAGCGCCGCCGAGGCGATGACTGCTTCTTCAAAGCACTTGATAGCGGCAATGAATACGGTGAGCGCGGTGGTTGAAGAAAATACGGCAGCGACAGAGGAGATGGCTGCCGGCTCCAATGAAATTGGCCGGCTGATTGGGGGCATTGCCAGCGTTAGCGAGGAGAACAGCGCCGCCGTTGAGGAAGTGAGCGCCGCCGCCGAAGAGATGAATACCCAAGTTGAAGAAGTAACCAGCTCGGCCCAAGCTCTGAGTGAGATGGCTCAAGCCCTGCAGCAGCTAGTGACTCGATTTAAGCTCTATGACGAGGCAAAGGACCCCGGTGAGCCGAAGCCGGCCAAACCAGCAGTGCTCCAATTGGCCGCTCCCAGTCCTGTGGTTATACCTCAACCCCACGAGCACGATCATGAAGCCTATGCGCTGGTAACAGGTAACGGCCGGCACTGATTGGGTGTCGTTACTTACTTTTTGAGACTCCCAGTTCTTGCTTCTTGGCCAAGGCTTGGGTCAGCCGGTCAATGATGATGGCCAGGAGGACGATGGCCAGACCGGCCTCCATGCCGCGCCCGGTCTGGTTCTTGGAAAGGCCGATGACCGTTTCCAGGCCCAGACCGCCTCCGCCCACCAGTCCGGCGATAATGACCATAGATAAAACCATCATCACCGTTTGGTTGATGCCCAGCATGATCGAGGGCAGGGCCAGGGGAAGCTGCACTTTGAACAGGGTTTGCCAGTTGGTAGAGCCAAAAGCCCGCGCCGCTTCCATGGTTTGGGCCGAGATGCTGCGGATACCCAAATCGGTCAGGCGGATGGCGGGCGGCAGGGCGTACAATACCGAGGCGATAATGCCCGGCACGCGGCCCACATTGAACAGCATAATCACCGGCACCAGGTAAACAAAGGGGGGGATGGTTTGCAGCGTGTCTAAAATGGGCTTGAGGATGGCCGCAAAGGTATCGCTGCGGGAGGAGAGGATGCCTACCGGCAGAGCGATGGCGATGGCCACACCCACGGCGACGATGGTCTGGCTGAGGGTGTCCATGCTGTGCTCCCACATGCCCAGCAAGCCGATCAAGAACAGGGCGAGCATAGAGAACAGAGAGAGCCGCCAGCCCACCGTGATGAAGGCTAACAGCCCCACCCCTATAATCAGCACCGGCCAGGGAATAACGTTTTGCAGCAGGATGCGGAGCGGAGTCAAACCGTAGAGGGTTAAAAAGTCGCTCAGGGGGCCGGTGCCTAGAGGCAGGCTGCCAATCTGGTACAGGTTATCCCTGGACCAGGCCACCAGCGCATCAACCGGCCCGCGAAAGGACAGGTTCCAGGCTTTGGGGAACTCTAAAAACAAGGGACTGAACTGGCTGGCGCCCCACAGGAGAACCAAAAATAAAAACGAGGTCAGGGCAAAGGCATAGGTGCGGAAAAAGCCGGGCGTGCCTTCGGCCCAATCTTTCAGGCCCAGGGCCGGCAGTACCGGGCTAACCAGGGCGGCCAGCCCGGTGGCAATAGCTTTGGCTAAACGGTCAAATCCCTTATAAAGCCTGCTCAAGCCCTGCTCGGCTTGCCAAATCAAATTAATCCGGGCCAGTTTATCGGGAAACAGTCTAAAGCCGTGTTCCTGTTGGGGCCGGCTGGTCAGTTCCACCTTGCTGGCGGCGTGGCTGAGGCGATCGAGCACAATTGCCATAAAAACGATAGCCAGGCCGGCCTCCACCCCACGCCCCACTTCGAGTCGCTGCAAAGCCACCAGCACTTCCCGGCCCAGGCCGCCCGCCCCGATGAGGGCCGCAATCACTACAATCC
>CAZDMM010000960.1:0-2985 GCA_964505845.1 uncultured Caldilineaceae bacterium | reverse complement strand
GTCGGCCTGGGTGTACAGCGGCTTGACGTCAATCTGCTCCATCGTTTTCCAGATCAAATCTTCCAACGGCATGCCGGCTTCCCGTTCCACTCTTTCCCGCCATTGCTGTTCGTCAACCGGGGGGAAGTCCGGCTCAAAATCAATTTTGGTAAAATCAGGGTTTTGACTCATTATGCATGCCCTCCTTCGTAATTAACCCTCACCCCCACCCCTCTCCCAGTGGGAGAGGGGAGTCGCGCTAGCGACGGGGTGAGGGCTTGTCATCTTAATTAACCAATCCCCAACTTCTGTTGCAACCAGGCCAGGGTGTCGTACAGGTTGGCCCGGAGATGGATAAATTCATCCACGCCGGCGGCTTTGAAGGCTTCTACATGCTCGGTGGGATAACCGGCCAGGATGACCAGCGTTTCCGGTTTGGCGGCTTTGATAGCCTGCGTTAAGGGCGGCACCAGTTCCGGGTAGGTTTCATCGGTAGAGCAGATGACCACTATGGGTGCACCGGAGGCCAGGGCTGCTTGAGCCGCCTCCTCGACGGTAGCAAAGCCGTTATTGCCCAGCACGGCAAAGCCGCCCACCTGCAAAAAGCCGCTGGCATAGTCGGCGCGGGCTTTGTGCTGGGGAATTGGCCCCATATTAGCCAGAAAAGCGCGGGGCAGCGAGCCGGTTTTAGCCCGATAGGCCTCGGCGGCCCGGCGCAGCGTCTCAAACGGTTCGGCCCCGCGCTGCGGGCGAATCGGTTTGAGGGTAGTTTTGGCCTCGTCGCCGGTGCGGGCGGTGCGGGCAATTTCACCCAGGGTAGCCCCGGCCAGGGCGGCCTCGATGGCGGCCTCTACCAGGTTGGCAGAGTCGGCGTTGAGGATTTGGGCCAATTTATCCAGCACCTGCGTGCTTTGGGGATTATCCATCTCGGTGCGATACTCGCTCACATAGCCGGCCCGCTTCTTGTGGAGGGCTGCCCAATCAACCGGGTGGACTTCCAGCGGTTTTTCCGACAGGTTGGGATACATGTTGGTGCCGACCAGGATATCTTTACGCTGGGCCAGGTTGGCCCGGCGCTCCTGGGCAGTTCTAGCTACCTGCTCCTGCGGAAAACCGGCCTGCAAGGCTTGATACATGCCGCCCTGCGCCTCAACCGTTTGGAACAACTGCCAGGCTTTTTGGGCCAACTGAGCGGTGAGCTGCTCCACATACCAGGAGCCGCCGGCCGGGTCAATGATACGGGTCAGATGACATTCCTGCTGCAAAATGAGCTGCGTATTACGAGCAATGCGGCGTGAAAATTCATCGGGCAGGCGGATGGCCTCGCCAAATTGGCCGACGTGCAGGCTGTCGCAGCCGCCCACCACGCCGGCAAAGGCTTCGATGGTGGTGCGGAGCATGTTCACGTAAGGGTCATGCACGGTTTTGTTCCAGGCCGAGGTGCGGGCGTGAATGGTCATCTTTTGGGAGGCTTCACTACCTCCAAAGGCGGCCACCACTTTGGCCCACAGCATGCGGGCCGCCCGCAGTTTAGCCACTTCCATAAAATAGTGGGAGCCGATGGAGAAGGAGAAGCGGAAGCGGGCGGCAGCCTCATCAATGGAGAGATGCCGAGCCAGCATCTCGCGCACATATTCAACTGCCGTAGCGATGACAAAAGCCAATTCTTGCACCGCGTGGCCGCCGCCATCGTGGTAGGGCTGGCCGTGTACCGTCACCAGGCTTAAATGGGGCGCATGCGTTTTGGCCCACAAGATCAACTCGGCCATTTTGTCGTAAGCGCCGGCCACCGAGCGGGGAAACGTTCCTTCCCGCACCAACGTACCCAGGGGGTCCATTTCGATGCCGCCGCGCAGCCTGGCCGGAGATTTACCCTGCCGCCGCACCAACGCCATCAACAGGGCCGTTGTAGCCAGGGCGGCGGAACTGGCCTGGATAAAAATGGGAACCTGTTCCAAATCAATCTGGGCCAGCGCTTCGGCCAGGTCATCCACCGTAGCAATCGAAACCCCGCCCTGGCCCACATCACCCACCTGGGCTTCGTCGGGGTCTTGCCCCAACAGGGTGGCTTTATCCAGCAACAGGGTGAGAGCGATCTGGCCTCGCTCCAAATCATAACGCGCCGCCCGGTTAAATTCTTGGGCGGTAGGATAAGGCAATTCCTGGCAGATAGCCCAGGGGTTGACCAGGTAACCGGAGGCCCGGCTGCCCCGGCCATACGGGCTAAAACCCGGCCATTGGTTGAGATGGGCGATATCGGCCACATCTTCCTGCCGGTAGATGGGCTGAAGGTCAATACCTTCGTAGGTTTTGGTAATCAGCTTTTTCTCAAAGGACGCACCCTTAAGCGTCTGTTCGGCGGATTGCCGCCACTCTTCATACGTGGGATAGGGAAAATCTGGTGATAAGAGAGCGCCGTTGCTCCCTCCTGATTGCTGTAAGTCTTTGGTCATAAATACCCTCCTTCAAAAATAGTGTCAGGTGTCAAGTGTCAGGTGTCACCTAACCATTTTCGTTTTGGCGGCGTGTCACCTGCCCATGAACACTCCTCAAAAATAGTGTCAGGTGCAACCTTGCTACCCTGTTACTTGCTACCCTGTTACTTGCTACCCTGTTACTTGCCACCCTGCTACCCGTTGACAGCACCGGACTCCTGTATGTGCGGCTTATTATACACGGGCCTGGCTGACCCTCCAACCAGAAAAGTTACGGAAAACCTGATGGATGATGAGGCTGAATTGGTTAGTGAGGAAGGAGGCGGCCCTGGATACGGGACAAAATGCTGCCAGTTGGTTCAATGCTTTATAGGTTAAAGCCATGCCCCCTGACAGACAAGTAACATTTGCCCTTAGAATCTACGACAAATGTCATTCCCAGGCAGAACCGGGGTACTAGCGGGGGTAACACAAAGCCCGACCCGTGAAAATCGGGCCGGCGATGCGCCAGCCGAGACAGCACAAGTGCAAAGTGACCGGCACTTCCTCATTCTTCGAGGAGTAGCCAATC
>CAZDMM010000959.1:1799-2996 GCA_964505845.1 uncultured Caldilineaceae bacterium | reverse complement strand
CCTCCCTACTTCTTACCCGTACTCCCTTTCTCCAAATATGGCCCGCCCGACTCGGATCATCGTCGCGCCTTGTTCGATTGCTACTTCAAAATCATCCGTCATGCCCATCGAGAGGTGCGCCCAATCAAATTGGGGCAGTTCTTGCCGCAACATATCCCGTAAAGCGGCCAGACTCTGAAAGGTTGGCCGGACAGCTTCGGGATCATCATACCAGGGGGCCATGGTCATCAGCCCACGTATGATAATTTTGTTGAAGCGGCTCATCGAGGCAGCAGTTTCTAAAAAAGCCCTCAGTTGGGCTTTATCCGCTTGCCATTGCGCCAGGGCAAAGCCAGATTTACTCTCTTCGCCCGACACATTGCATTGTAACAATACCTGCACCGGCGGCTGATTGTCTCGCTCGGCCAGCCGCTGGATGCGCTCGGCCAGCTTCAGGCTGTCCACCGAGTGGATCACCCCGTACACACCCAGCGCCTCATCCACCTGCCGGCTTTGCAAGTGGCCGATCAGATGCCAGGTGGGAGCTTCACCCCCATGTTGAGCCAGCCACTCGGCCAACCCGGCGGCTTTGGCTCGACCTTCGGCGGCGCGGTTCTCGCCAAAGTGGCGCAGCCCGGCCTGGTACGCCTGGATGACCGTTTCCAGCGGGTGCGTTTTGGTTACGGCCACCAGGGTGATCTCCTCAGCCCGCCGCCCGGCGCGTTGGGCGGCCAATTCAATCCGGCGGTACAGCGCCTCAACTCTGGCAGCCAGCTCACCCATCGGCTTGACCTCGCAGCCCAATGATGACTCCAAAGCGCCCGGTGCGGCCTTGCTCTGCCCGGTGCGAGAAAAAATCGTCGGTGCGGCAGGCGGTACACAGCTTCGATTGAATGATCTGTTCCACCCCGGCGGCGGCCAGATGTCGCCGGTTGGTTTCCCACAAATCAAAGTGGGCGTGGTCAAGCCGGCCGTTGCGCCGGACAAACAGGCCGGCGGTGTTGCCCAGGGCAGCGCCCGCCGCCTCGATGACCTCCTGGCCCACCTCGTAGCAGCACGGGCCAATGGTCGGGCCAATCGCGGCTATAATGTCTCGCGGCCGGCAGCCAAGTTGCACCATCGCCTGTACCATCGCCCCGGCCATATTTTGCAGCGTCCCTCGCCAGCCGGCGTGGGCCAAACCGACCGCGCCGCGCACCGGGTCTAAAAAAAGCAGCG
>CAZDMM010000959.1:0-1789 GCA_964505845.1 uncultured Caldilineaceae bacterium | reverse complement strand
AAAGCCCGGTGATCATATTGAGCAGCGTCGATTTGCCGGCGCCGTTCGGCCCGATCACGCCGACGATCTCGCCTTGATGAAGCTTGAAATCCACGTCAGCCATGGCGACAAGGCCGCCAAAGCGCATGGAGAGGTAAATCTCTGCTTCCGCCGTGACCAGGCCATCGGCTTTACCCATGTGCCGCTGCCGGTTGGTCGAGTCAATTGTTAAAACGTGGGCGCTGTGAACCAGGTGACAGGAGACGGTTTGCTCCGGGCTAATCTGGAGCGCCCGGCACACCTGCCGGTAATTTTTTTTTACCGTTTCCGGCTCATCCCCCACCGATGACCCCAAATTGAGGCTGGCAAACGGCCCCTGACTGTAGCCGCCCCGCCGGGTAAAGATGGCATGGTTGACCTGTGGGTGCGTTTCAAACGCACGGACACGATAGCAGCGCAACTGCTGAAGCTGAACCGGGTATACCGCTGAACGGACTGCCTGCGTCATCACCCAATCAGTGTAGCACATTCACGGAGTCACGTCAATTCAGATTCTATCTTCATTATAACAGAGGAGTAGACATAAGACAACGTGATTGGGGGCTGGTAAGAGCCGAAGGCCCCCTGTGGGTTGGCAATTGGTAATTTGGAATTAATTTAGTCGCGGCCTAAAATCGAGATAAAATAATTACCATTTACCACTTACCATTTACCAACTATGACTGCATACAAAGAATTTCACGGACACGTTTTTTACCGGCGCATGGGCCATGCCCGGCCCATGCTCTCCCACAGCGAGGGAATTTACCTCTTTGACGAGTCGGGCAAACGTTACATTGACGCCTCCGGCGGGCCGGTGCTGGTCAACATTGGCTACGGCGTCAAGGAGGTCATCACCGCGATGACGGAGCAGGTCACGCTTGCGCCCTACCTGCACGCCACCATGTTCACCACCCAGGCGGTGGAGGATTACAGCGCCGCCCTGGCCGAGGTCACTCCACTAGAAAACCCCCGCTTTTTTTACCTGGGCAGCGGCTCCGAGGCGGTGGAGACGGCCATTAAATTTGCCCGGCAGGTGCAGGTGGACCGGGGCGAGGCCCAACGCTACGTGGTCATCTCGCGCTGGCACAGCTACCACGGCACCACCCTGGGCGCGTTGGGCGTGAGCGGGCGGCCCAGTCTGCGCCAACTGTTCCAGCCGATGCTGGCCCCCACGCCCCACATCGAGCCGCCTTATTGCTACCGCTGCCCCTTCCACCTCAGCTATCCTACCTGTGGCCTGCGCTGCGCCCACGCCCTGGAAGAGGCCATCAAAATTAACGGCAAAGAGACCATTTCGGCCTTCATCGCCGAGCCGATCAGCGGGGCCAGCCTGGCTGCCGCCGTACCGCCGCCCGAATATTGGCCGCTCATCCGCCAGATTTGCAACCATTACGGCCTGTTGCTCATCGCCGATGAGGTGATGACCGGCTTTGGCCGGGCCGGTTCCTGGTTTGTCATCGCCGATTGGGGGGTGCAGCCGGACATCATCACTATGGCCAAAGGCGCGGGCGGCGGCTATTTTCCGCTCTCTATCACCGCCGTCAAAACCAGCGATGTTCAGACTATGTACGCTAAACGGGGTGATTTTGTCCACGGCGGGACTTTCTCCCACCACCCCATCGGCGCGGCGGTGGGGCTGGCCGTGCTGCGCTACTTGCAGGAACACAAATTGGTGGAACGGTCACGCCAGCAGGGGGACAAGCTGGGTCACAAGCTGCGGGCCGCCCTGGGCGACCATCCTCACGTGGGCGACATTCGCGGCCAGGGC
>CAZDMM010000958.1:0-2998 GCA_964505845.1 uncultured Caldilineaceae bacterium | reverse complement strand
AAAGTAGCCAAAATTCTTGATGCCGGCCTGTCTGGCCCAATGAAGGGCCCGTTCGGCTTTGCCGGGGTCGGTGCCTTTTCTGGCCCGTTTCAAAATCTCCGGGGAGCCTGACTCGATGCCCCAGGAAATCATATGGCAGCCGGCTTTGCCCATCATGGTCAGCATTTCTTCATCAACATAATCGGTGCGGCTGTTGCACATCCATTTCATGTCAATTTTCTCGTCAATCATCGCCTGGCACAGGCTCATCACCTGCTCGCGGTTAACCGTAAAAAGATCGGCGTACAGCATGACGTTGTTGATGCCAACTTTTTTAAGCGACCAAAGTTCGGCCATGATATTTTCGGCGGAGCGCAGCCGCACCGAGTAGTTATAGCTGACGTGCTTGATGCAGTATTTACAGCCGGCCGGGCAGCCGCGGCTGGGCACCACAAAGGCATATGGCCCTTTGATGAGCGGCAGGCGGTAGGTATTCAGCGGCAGCAGGTGATGCATGGGCAGCGGTACATCGTCCAGGTCTGGGATAAAGGGGCGGTCGGGGTTGAGCTTAACTTGCCCGGCGCAGCGCCAGCCCAGGCCCTTGATCGAGCTAAAATCGCCCCGGCTGACCATATCTGGGCTGATGGGCACGCGGGTGGGGTCGGTTTTTTGGAAAAGGGCCTCCATTTGAGGGTTCTGCCCGGTTTTCCCATCCAGAGCGTCAATCAGCTCCCGCAGAGTCCACTCTGGCTCACCCCGCAGCACAAAGTCAAGGGCCGGGTAGTCGGTCATGGTGTTGATGGTATTGGGGGTAACGTGGGTTCCAAAAGCAATCGTTTTGGCCCCTCTGCTCTTGGCCAGAAAGACGCCGTACATATCGTTGGTAAGCGTCGGCGCGGTAACTTGCGTCAGGTAATACTTGGGCCGCTTTTTAGCCAGCAGTTCCTCAAACTCGGCCCAGCTCATGCGCGTGCCGATGCCGTCCACCACTTCTACCTTATAATCCGGGTGCAGACAGGCGGCCATCGTTGCCAGTTCTACCTGCGGCCAGATCATATTCTCACGGGAACGCCGGCCTACCCGGTGCTGCGACCTGATCCAGACGCCGCCGTCGGGCGAGGGTGGATTGACCAATAAAACATCCACCATCTCCGGGCTGCGTTTGGCTTTAATGGGTTCCTGCATCAAGGCGCTGATGTCAGGAAATTCTGCCATGCGAATTTTTTTGACCGGTTTAGTACCGAGATTTATCCATTCAGTTGACATTGCTTGTCCCCCTTTACGCTAATACTTTGGTTGTGGACACAGTAGTATGTTAAAAATGTTTCTGCGCAGGTGACTGGCGCTTTTCCTCTGTGGCAAGCCGGCAAAAACCTGCACAATTTGTTGCTAAACCAGGCGCCAGTCACCTGAATTTTTAGCGGCGACCATTGGAGCTGAACTTTCCCAAATCCTTCTGCACCCCGGTTTCGCGTTGGGTCAGTTCCGATAAAACCAGGGTGAGCAGCCACGAAGCAATCAATTGCAAACCGGTCAGCACCAAAATAGTGCTGGCGGCCGGCACAAACCAGGGGGCTACCTGGCTCTTTTTCTGCTTAGACCGGTCCCAGCGACGCCACACATCCAGGCTGTAGAGCAGCCCACCGCCGGTAATGGCGCTCAGGCCAAACCACCCAAAGAAACTTTCCAGCGGTTTCTGAAACAGCGGCTTGCCAAACAAGCCCTGGCGGATAGGCCGTTTGTGAAAAAGCGAGACCAGGTAATTAAATACCGCTCCCAATGAAAAGATATTGACCCCGGCGGCGCTCAATACCAAACCGGCGTACCACGATACCAATTGGGAGTCTTCGCGGCGGGCTTTGCTGCGGCTAATGGTGCGCCACAGCGCCGATAAAAACCCCAAGCCAACCAACCCCGCCCCCAGCAAGCCAAAGATGCGGGCCGGGTTGTAGGTGAGGGCAGTGGTCAAAATGGTGTTTAAGAAGCGCATGCCATCGCGCACCACGCTCAATTTAGAACGCCCGACCCGTTCCGAATAGTGAATCGGGACTTCCACAATGCGCACATCTTCATACATGGCGCGGGTGCTCATCACCGGGGTAAAATTGAGCCCATCCGGCAGGGGATAGAGCTGGGGCAAAACCTCGCGGCGGATAACCCGCTGGCCGCTGGCGCTGTCGGTAACGTGCCGGTTGCTTAAGATGCTGACCAGGGTAGCAAAAATAGTATTGCCGATACGTCGCACCAGGGGCATCTCGCTGTCGGCGCCGGCCATCCGTGAGCCAACCACCACGTCCGCCCGATTTTCCAAGATAGGCCGGCAAAGCTGCGGGTAAGATTCCGGGGGATAGGTGCCGTCGGCATCCAGAAAAGCCAGCATGTCGCCTTTGGCATGCCGGAAACCGGTTTTGATGGCCGCGCCGTAACCCTGGTTAACCGGGTGTCGCAACAACACCACCTCTGGGTAGCCGGAGACGATTTCTGGGGTGCGGTCCCGGGAACCATCATCAACCACAATCAATTCCAAATCTGAAACACCCGCGCTGGCCAGCGGCTCTTTAACCGCCAGCACGCGCTCGATGATATCGGCAATACCATCTTCTTCATTCAAAGCCGGGATAACTACAGATAAGGTGCTCACTAATCAATCTCCTGTACTTCAGATAGCCAATCGGGTTAATCTCATTTTAACATCATCAGGTTTGAAATGAGTTTGAAGCGCCGGCTGGGGGGTAGGACTTATTGGCTGCGAAACTGCTCTAATGCGCCAAAAAATACGCCCGCTTGCTGATGGTTATGGTTGCTCAATTGGCGCCGGTCTTTGATGGGCTTGGCCGGAGCGCCAACCGCAATGCTGTAAGGCGGAATATCTTTCGTTACCACTGAGCCGGCTCCAATCACGCTGCCGCGCCCAATGGTAACGCCGTCAACCACCGTAACGCCGGCCCCAAGCCAAACATCATCTTCAATCACAATCCCCTCGGCCGTAATGCCCTGCTCCCGGATAGGGCGAGCGGGG
>CAZDMM010000957.1:0-3000 GCA_964505845.1 uncultured Caldilineaceae bacterium | reverse complement strand
TAGTTTTCGTCATAGATATACCACGCTTGATCTCTTAAATTCAGATATAAATCCATAGCGGGGGTTTCCCCCATGCCCAGGCCAAATTCTTTGTCGCCGCTGCCATCAACCACAATGCTCAAGGTTTTGTCTTTGACGCACAATTGAACTGCCAGCGGCTCAAAAACTTTTGTACCGATAAACTCGGCTGTGCCGGCTTGAATTTCGGTGCTTAAGCGAGTTAGAACGTGCAAGGTTGCCTCTAGCTTATAGGCCGGTGATAGCCGGTCAACCTGCCCGGCTGCGCCGCTGATTTCTATTTGAATCTGGCCTAAAAAATTATCAGCCGTGATAAATTGAGTGATGGACTCAAGGTGAGGAAAGTATTGTTTGAGATTATCAAAATGATAAAAGCTTAATTTACTGAGGGCTTTACGAATGAGATGCGGGCCAAAATCTAACAGCTTGTAGGTTTGACTCATGGCGGCGTAGCTACCATTTGAGGCATCTTCCCCGGAGCTGACGCCTGGGACGCCGGCCAGTACCGCTCTATCTTGAGCAAAGCCGGTGCGCAGCCGGTAGGTGTGGCGGTTAGTAAATTGGATATCGGTCAGGCCGGTAATGCTGGCCCGGTCATTGCGAATTCTTTTGTTGAGGAAAATTATGCCCTTTTGCCAGAAATCAGACTGCTTAAAGCTTTCTTTTACTTTGACATGAATTTCTCTGGTTCTATCCGGCATAATGCCGGTTTCAACCAATGCCTGCCGCAGTTCTTGAATGTAGCGCGGGTTGTGGGCGCTGTGGTAGTACAGTTCTTCTAACACCCGGAGTTCATTGCCCAGGTCTTCATCAAACTTGCGTTGGTGGCGAGTTTGCTCTCGGTTAAGTTGAAAGGGAAAATACCTGGCGCCTCGACCAATCAACTGGGCTTCAGCAATGGTAGTAGGGCCAGGCCGACCCTGCCGGGTGTCACGGGTATCATAAAGGCGTACAATGTCAAACAAGTTCAGCACATCCCAGCCTTCGTTGAGCTTATCTACTGCAAAGACGACCCGAATGTGATTATCACGGTCTTCCAGCGAGTTGACCAATAACTGCTTGGCTTCACTGTCGGACTTGGAATTGACCGACAAGCAGTGGTCGGGGTTAAAGTCTTCTTTAAGCTCGGCGGCCAGGTTTTCTAGCGAGATACCCTCGCTTTCAAAATAGTGGAAGGCATGCTGAATGGTGGGCGCGGCAGCTTTGGCTTTGAGGGTTTGCAGCCGTTCAGCCCTTAGTTCTCGAATAGCAGTGTTAAATTCAGCCTCAAACATTTGAGACTCGGCAATGGTACGGGATTTCATGAGCAAGACCGGCTTTATAGGCAGGCGATGTTTTTCGGCCACTTTGCGCCGGTACTGGCTAAGAACCACCGCCTGCAAAGCGCGCTCAAGCGGCTCCAGGTCAGCCTGCAAAACTTTAACCTCTTTGGAGTAACCATCTTCCCGAAATTCTTTAAGGGAATATTGGCATAAAATCTTTTGCTCGTACTTGGCTTTGACGGCGGGATGGCTCAATTCAACCGTAGCGGTAAATTCCAATAGGAGGTTGTCGGCGTGAGCCTTGAAGATTTTGTTGACAGTAGCTTCCCAGGTTTTTTCTTCCTCGATTTCAGTTGGCGTAAGGCTGCTTTTGGTCAGGGCGTTAAGGTGGTGGGCTTCATCGGAGATGAGCACCATCCGCTTGTTAGCAAAGTCCTCGTAAGTGAGGGCGTTTTCGCGGGGAGTGTTGAGCCGGCTATGCAGCCCTTGAATGGTAGTAAACAAAACAGAGATGTCGTCGGGCCCCGCAATTTCAAAATTTTCCACTTCCCTCACCTGTACCCGCTTAGGGCCAAACTTGATTGGCTCGGCAAAGAGGTATTTGGATGACAGGGGGTTAAGAAAGTTAGCGCGGGTTTTTTCGATGATGTTGGTGCTGTTGACAAAAAAGACAAAGTGGCGATAGCCGCGCTCGTACAGGTAGAGAATAGCGGCGGCCATAATTAGTGTTTTACCGCTGCCGGTAGCCATGTGAAAGAGCAGTTGGGTGGGCCGGGCGCGGCTTTGAAAATCGTTGATGTAGAAGAAAAAGCGGGCTAAACCGTTAATTTGATACGGGCGCAGTTCAAAGGCAGGATTGAGATTTTGAGTAATAAAACTCGGTACCTCTGGCTTGATCACATTATATTTTACCAGGGTATCAAATTCTTCTTTGAGTGAAGGCATAATTTATTCCAATCCATAAAACTTTCTATTAAGCCGTTTATCTGCCTCGCTGACGCCGTAAGTCACATCATCCATCTCGCTCAAATTGACGTAAAGCTGGTTTTTGTCCAGGGTTTCCCGCAAAAACTTCTTCTGGTCGGCGAGGCTCAGGCCGGCAAAATCAGCGGCGTGCTCATTAAATTGAGTTACCTCCAGGCGGTAACTCAAAAAGGCTTGCTGCTGCATATCCAGCCATAAGCTCTGCAATTCTTCTTGAGTAGCAGCGGTTTCAATCCGGTCAATATAAACTTGGTTCCACTGCCTTAACTCGCAGTAGACAAAACTGCCGCCGCCCTGCCAGCCCACCTCTTCAGAAACGCCGCCCCGGTCAAACTCTATTTCCTCAAACAGCTTGCCCTCCACCTTAACCCTGCGCCCAACGACCTTTTTTAGCCGTTCAACAGTGACGGTGGGAGTGTAGTCCATTTGCTCCACGGTGATAAACTGCCGCCCCATCTTGTGGGCTACAGCGGCGGTAGTGCCGGAACCGGCAAAGAAATCGAGAACAATATCACCTTCGCTTGAGGCAAGCTGAACAATACGATGAGCTAACCTTTCAGGCTTCGGTGTTTTAAATATATCAGCTTCACCAAAGATTGCGTTAGTTTCTTTTTTGGCTTCTTGAGTATGACCTACTTCGGAGTTGGGCCACCAGGACCAAGCGACATGTCCCTCAACCTCGGACAAATACGTTTTGCGCCTGGGAACACCATTCCCATCCTGTCCAAACCATATC
>CAZDMM010000956.1:0-3008 GCA_964505845.1 uncultured Caldilineaceae bacterium | reverse complement strand
GGGTTGGCACACCGGGCCGTTAATTTGCCAAATCTTAAATTTAAGGAGCTATCTATAAATGACTAAAGATGAAGTTTTTGCCAAGGTGAAGGATATCATCATCGAGCAGCTTGGGGCCGATGAAGACCAAATCAATATGGAAGCCAGTTTCCGGGATGATTTGGAAGCGGACTCGCTGGATCTGGTGGAATTGATCATGGCTTTTGAAGAGGAGTTTGGCGGGGAAATTTCCGATGAGGAAGCCCAAAAAATTACCTCGGTAGGCGAGGCCGTTAACTACCTGTACGCGCATCAAGGCTAAGGCTAACTCAACCAGCCGCAACAAACCAAAGCCCACACCTTTTGAGTGTGGGTTTTTTCATCTTATTTGGCTGGAAGCTTACCCCCAGAGGGCCTTCGGCTCGAAGGCGGCAAAATACCGACCAGGCTTCCAGCCTTCCCTTCTTCCTAATTTGGGATGATACTTTTGAGGAATACATGGTTAGTATTGCCATTTTAGCCGGTGGGCAGAGCCGGCGCATGGGCCAGGATAAAGCTTTTCTGCCGGTGGGTGGCCGCCCGGTGATTGAGCGGGTTATTGCCGCCGCCGCCCCGCTAACGGATGACCTATTTATCGGCGCCAATGCGCCCGACAAATTTGCCCCGTATGGGCTGCGGGTTGTGCCGGATGTTTATCCTGATAAGGCTGCTTTGGGTGGAATTTACAGCGTTATCCAGGCGGCCCGGCATCCGCATGTGCTGGTGGTGGCCTGCGATTTGCCCTTTTTAAATGCCTCGCTTTTGCAGCACCTCATCGGCCTGGCCCCCACGGCCGATGTGGTTATCCCTCTGATCCAGCCTCCCCAGCCCGAAACTCTGCACGCCGTTTACAGCCGCAACTGCCTGCAGCCCATTCAGAAACGCTTGGTGGCCGGCCAGCTTCGAGTCATCGGCTTTTTTGAAGAGGTCTCGGTGCGTTATGTTGAGCGGGCTGAGGTAGCTCAGTTTGACCCAGAGTTTCACTCTTTCATCAACATGAACACCCCGGCCGATTGGCAGCGGGTTCAGGAATTGGCCCAGGCGCGGGACGAGTCAAATTGACTCCTTTAACGTTGAGTCTTGCTTAAAACATGTTATAATCAAACCAATAGGAAAATAGTCCTTACAGGTTTGACCCATGGCAGAACACTTAAATTTACTGAACCTCATCAGTGATGAGTTAAATAAAGACCTTGACCCCGATAAAATGCTGCGGCGGGTTCTTGATTTGACGGTAGCCCACTTTAAGGCCAGCACCGGCAGCGTGATGTTGTTCGACTCGCAGAACCGGATTTCGCGCTATATTTTGCAGCAAGAGATGAGCGACGACCAGGCCAACCGTATTGTGGGCAAGGTTTTAAATGAAGGCTTTGCCGGCTGGATGCTGAAGCATGGCCGGGGTGATGTGATAAACGATACTCATGCCGACCGGCGCTGGGTGGTTTATGAAGACCAGCGCTATGATGTTCGCTCGGTCATCGGCACCCCGCTGCGCCGGCGGCAGCGGGTGATTGGCGTGCTGACGCTGGTGCATGATGAACCCAAGCAGTTTAATGCCTCAGAGCTGCCGCTGCTTAATGCCATTGCCGGGCAGGCCGCCATTGCGCTGGAGAATGCCCGCCTGTTCAAAGAAACAGAGCAGGAGCGCAGTAAACTTTCGGCCATCATCCAGAGCACCCTGGATGCCGTTTTGGTCATCACGCCCGAAAACAAAACCTTGCTGCTCAACCCGGCGGCGCGAGAGATGCTGGGCTTAAATGGCCGCTCCTGGGAAAACCAACCACTCTCAGCCCTGACGAATAACGCCGAATTGTTGAAACTGCTCTCGCCCAACGCGCCTAACATCGGTGAGGTGCCGCTGCCCGATGGCCGCACCATGTGGGCCAGCATCACCTCGATCCCTGACATGGGGCGGGTGGTGCTGCTGCGCGACATCAGCGTTTTCAAGGCGCTTGACCAGATGAAGCGAGATTTTGTGACCGCTTTTACCCACGACTTGCGGACTCCCCTGGCTACCGTTAAAGGTTATGTAGAATTGGTGCGGATGGATGGCCCGGTCACCAGCCGCCAGGAAGAGGATTTGGTTGGGATAACGCGGGCCGTCAATTTGATGAAATCGCTTATTGAGGATTTATTGGAGTTGAGCCGGCTGGAACGGCTAGAACAATTGACCCGTGAAAAGCTGAACCTGGAAGAGACGGTGCAGGCTACGGTAAACTCGATGAGGCCGCTGGCTCAAACCAAAGAGATTGAGCTGATCTGGAACAGCCCACCCCACCGGCTGAAAATTGAAGGCAATGCGGTGCTGCTGGCCCGGGCGGTGGGCAATTTGTTGGACAATGCCATTAAGTACACCCCCAAAGGGGGCAGAGTTCAGGTTAAACTGGCCGAAAACAATCATCAGGCTATGATCTCGGTGGTTGACAACGGCCCCGGCATCCACGCCAAAGATTTACCCCGAGTGTTTGAAAAATTTTTCCGGGCGCGGGCGGAGCAGGACGATTTGCCCGGCACCGGCCTGGGGCTGGCAATTGTCAAAAATATTGCCGAGCAGCACGGGGGGCAGGTGTGGGTAGAAAGCCAACCGGACATCGGCAGCACCTTTACCATGACTCTGCCGCTGCTAGAAAACGGGGGCAAAAGGTAGCCGGCCTTCCTTTAGGCTTTGGTAGAGCCAACTTCAACTTTGACCGGGGTGCGCCCGGTTCTAAAGTTATACGAGGCTTTGAATTCGATTTTCCACAAGGCATAAAGCGCCACCAGCACCAGCGTTACAGCCACAGAGTAGGCTTCGGCCAGGTTGGCCTGGGTAATAAAAATTGCTACCAGCCCCAGCGCTCCGTTGATAACGGTAATCGTTAACGCCACCGACAGCTTGTCGAGGCCGAGCCGGGCCAGGCGGTGGGTGGTATGGTCAATCCCCCCCTGAAAAAATGACACGCCCCGCCGCGTCCGGGAGATGAACACCATCGCCGTGTCAAAAATGGGCA
>CAZDMM010000955.1:0-3010 GCA_964505845.1 uncultured Caldilineaceae bacterium | reverse complement strand
CCTGGGCAATCAGCACCAGCACTTCTCGCTCTCGTTCCGTGAGGGGCGTCAGGGGATTGGCCTGGGGACGGGCCAACTCACGCAAAGCGTGCGAGGCAATCTGAGGTTGAATAAAGACTTCCCCGGCATGCACCCGCCGGATGGTTTCAATCAGGTTATCGGCCGGGGTGTCTTTGAGCAGATAGCCCAACGCCCCGGCCCGGATACCCTGAAAAACGTAATCATCCCGGTCAAAGGTGGTCAAGATAATAACCCTGGCCTCCGGCCAAACCGCGCAAATGGCCGCCGTCGCTTCAACGCCGCTCTTTCCGGGTAACTGCACATCCATCAGGATGATGTCGGGCCGCAGTTCCAGCGCCAGGCGAATTCCCGTTTCGCCGTCGCCGGCCTCACCGACCACCTTAAACCCCGGTTCAAGATCAAGGATCGTCTTCAGCCCTTGCCGCATCAGGGTTTGATCTTCTACCAACAAGATTCGAATCGTATTCATCGCCGGGTTAATTTCTGTTTGGGTATTCCTGGCCGCCAATGAGCGGCAGGCTGGCTTCAATTACCGTACCGACCTGACCATTTCGATCCACCTTCAGGACGCCGCCCAGACCCTCGATCCGCTCCCGCATGCCGCGCAGCCCATAATGGCCGGGCTGACCGGTTAAGCCAGAGGACAGCCCGATGCCATCATCAGCCACCCGCAAGGTAACTGCTTCCGACTCCAGGCGCAGGTCAAGTTGAACGTGACGCGCGGCGGCATGCTTCTCTACATTCATCAACGCCTCTTGGGTGACCCGCCACAACGCTTCGGCCACCGCCTGGCTCAATTGGTCAACCTCCGCGGCCACCCGGCAGGTGATCTCCAGGCCGGTCCGCCGGCCAGTTTCGGTGCATAGGTCAGCTAACGTTTGAGCCAGGGGGCGCTGATCCAACCCCGGAGCGCGCAGGCCGGTCAGAGTGTGGCGCAGGGCTTCCATACTGGCGCGGGTCAGCGTTTTCATTTGATCAATCTGCTGCGAAGCGCCTTGAGGATTGACTGAATACAGGCGTTGGACGGCTTCTAACTGCACGGATAAAGTCACCAGGGCATGTCCCAGGCTGTCGTGCAGGTCACGGGCCAGGCGCTCCCGTTCGCGCAAAGCAGCTAATTCGATCTTTTGCTGCTGGGCCAACTCTAATTCTTGCCTGGCCGCCTGTAATTCAGCAATTAACCTGGCCCGTTCCTGGTTAGACCTCACCAACAAGGAGGTCAGTGAAAAAGCCATACTGACAATCACCCACGGGACAAGACGCTCAAATACCTGGCTAAGTGGAAAGCTAAAGAATTGGTCTAAACCGCTTCTAAAATGGGCCGCCACCAAAAAAATCAGGCCGGTCACCGGGATGGCCGCTTTCAAGGGCAGCGAAATATAGAGCTGGAACACTTGCATCCAAACAATCCACCAAAAGCCGGCTTCCAGCCGCCATTCAATCAGCCACAGCAGCAGGTTAACCAATGAATAAGCGGTTAGCCAGGGCCAGGAGAGCCTCCAATGGGGATAATGAATAGCCACAAAGAAGACACCTTGGAGCGCCGCATGCAGCGCGACCACAGCCACGAGTGCTGCCTCGCCCCAGCCCCAGGGCCGGGGAGTGTTCCATAACACGGCGCCCAGGGTCAGAATAAGCGCAATCAGATAAAATCCATAGAAGTAAACCAACCAGCGGATTTGCCGGTCGGTCATGAATAAATCTTTTTCAAAGGTCAAAGCCGATGAAGTATCCCTCATATCCGCATTATACGCCGAATGACAGTAATGTGAAAGGGTAACTACTCAGCCATCAGGCCAAATATGCCTTGTGACCGCCGCCGGCAGACCGCAGACCGCCAGAATTTGTTCCGTAATCGGCTCTTCGGCGGTCAGCGGTCGTGGGGATAGGGCTAAGTAATTACTAACGCCCTAAAAAGGCCGTCGCAACTGCGGTCTGGCTAACCGGCTGGGCCGCCGCTTGAGTGAGGCTGGGGTGCTGGCAGGCCAGACTCGACAGCAGCACAATCACCAGGCCAATGATGACTCTTTTCATCTTAAAATCCCTCCTTTCATTAAATATAAGCTAAGACTTCCCGCACACTCAGGCGCATGGCCTTCCAGGCCGGCAGCAAGCTCGACAGCACCGCGATGAGAGCCACAATGAGCAGCCACAGGAACACGCTCTCCACTGAAAAAGTGTAAATCAGGGCTGTTTCCAGGATTTGGCTGATGGCGTCGGTCAGAAATTTGCCGGACAGCAGCGCCGCCAGGACGCCAATCGGCCAACTGAGCAGACCAACCAGCAGGCTCTCGATCAGGAAAACTTGAAACACCGCCCGGTTGGAGGCTCCGATGGCTCGCATAATCCCAATTTCACGGGTGCGCTCAATCACGTTGATGCTCATGGTACCCATTAAACCCAGGCCGCCGACGACGGCCAGGAGCACAGCCATAATCATCAGGGTCAGGGTCATAATATTAAAGTGAAAGGCTTGGGCGATGTACTGCGAGCGGATCGTTTTGGTGCTCTTGATCTGAACCTCGGCCTGCTCAAATTGTCGCTCCAGCCCTTTGGCTATTTTAGTCGCCGCGTCCGCTTCATGTTGATCGGTCATGAGCCAGACCGAAGTAGCCAGGCCCACCCCACCGGCCACGCGGGTGAAGGCCGAATCATTGACATAGACGCTGGGCCGGGCCATGGTCTCTTCAAAGATGCCGACAATCTGCCAGGTTGTCTCTCGTTTTTTGAGAATCTCAATGCTATCGCAGCGCTGGCACCGCTCAAATTGCAGCACCAACTGATCGCCCACCTTCAGGTCCGGCTCATCGCGCAGCAGGGCCGTGTTGATGACCACCGCCCGGCGCTCATGGGGCCATAACCAGCGCCCCTGCACCAGCGGCGGGTGAAGCATCTCGCTGCCGTCGGCCAGGGCAAACAACAGTACATTCTCGCTTTCGCTGCCATCGGGGCGCAGGCGGTTGACCGGAGCGATGAAATTGAACCCTTC
>CAZDMM010000954.1:523-3013 GCA_964505845.1 uncultured Caldilineaceae bacterium | reverse complement strand
GAGGGCCTGGAAACCGCGAGCGCGAAGCTGTTCGGCAGCAACGAGGCTGGTTACGCCCGCGCCGCAGACGGTCACAACCGGCCGGTCGCCGGGCAGGTTTACCCCGGCCAGCGCGTTGGGATCATTGGCTTTCAGGGCATCGTAGGCAGCCACATGCAGGCTGCCGGGAATGGCCCACTCGGCCCGATCTTCCGGCTGGCGAATGTCGAGCACCGTTACTGGCGCTTGCTGGTCCAATAATTGGCGCAAGGTCTTGACGTCAATGGTGGTTTGGCTCATAGATTCCCCCCTTGCTGATATTTAGAAAGCGATAACTTGATCGGTGGCCCGGACCTTCCTCATTCAAGCTTCCCCCTCAGCTTCTCATCGTGCATAGACGACCACCTGCCACACCCCGGCGGTCTGATAGAAAGATCGCTTCAGACCCTCGGCCTGAATGGCAGCCTCAACTGCCTCCGTAGGATGGACGAACACTCGAAAGGGGGTTCGACGCAGCCAGAAAAAGAAATTCATGATTGAGGTGCCGAGTTTAACCCACCAGGTATCGCGGGGATAGACCAGGCCATACAGTTTTCTTGCCCGCGCTGCCGATAGCCCGACGAGCTTGGGCATATCGTGATAGCAGCAAATCACCCGGTCCAGAGTCACAATGTCAGCCGGCTGAAGGTTGGCGGCCAAATCAACAAAGTTGCCATAGTGGTAAGTGACCTGGCCGGTATAACCTTGTCGCTCGGCCTCGGCTTTGGCCATATTAAGGTAGGCTGAAGAGGCTTCGATGCTGGCGGCGCGGCTGACCCCGGCTTTCAATAGTCCGTGCTGAATAGCGCCGATGCCGCCGCCGATGTCGAGCAGGGCCATCCCTTCGACGCCAGAGGCTCTAAGCGCGTTGATGAGCAGGCGCGTCGTCTTATCCGGGCCTTTCCGCCGGTACTCCTTGAGTTTTCTGGCGGCCTCTTGCTGATTGAAGAGGCGTTCGATGCCCTCGCATTGGCAGCAATTCATGATGATTCCCCCGTTTTATCCGGCTCAGGCTGAGCTAGGTCAAAGAGTCTTAAGCGGGTTTTGTGCCGGCCACCACAATATAGCCAAGATAAGGCACAGCCCGCTGCATACGCGGCATCAGCCAGGCCATCTTCTTGATGTAGGCCAGGCGGGAGAGGGTGCGGCCCATAAAGAGCAGGCAGTTCACGAATCCTTCGTCTCTCAGGAAGCCAGTCGGGGTCATCATCTCGAAAGGACCGGAGGTGACTTGCACCTCCTCCAGACCCGCTGCGCGATAAATCTGAACCCAGTCTTCCAGGGTGTCGAAATTCATGCCGGGGCAGACTTCACCCAGAAAGATTTGGCGCGCCTCTGGCGTGGGTGGCTTGCGCCACAAAAACTCGGTGGTCAATACCCGCCCGCCTGGGCGGCAGACCCGCACCAGTTCCCGCGCCGCCTTGGGCCGGTCAACAAACATGGTCACCGCCTCAGCAATAACCCGATCAAAGCTGTTGTCGGTAAAATCAAGGGCCAAAATGTCACCCTTTTTCACCTCAATCTTCTGCTCCAGACCCGCTGAGCGAACATTCATCTGGGCGCGGTGGAGCATCAGTGGGGAGATGTCCACTGCAGTTACCCGCGCTCCGAAACGACGGGCAATTTCAGCAGCCGTAGTGCCCACACCACAGCCCACATCCAACACCCGTTGATCCGCCTGGAAACCGGCTCGTGCAACTAACTCTTCGGTTGAGTGGCGCCCGCCGGGGTGGATAACCCGCTTGCCCAGCACGGCCATGAGAGCATACGGATCGAGGCGCTCGATCTCTGCTGACGGCAGCGGAGTCTTTTTTTTAGTGGTTAGAGTGACGCTAACACTCATTTTTTGCTCCTTTCCAACAACTTCTCCAGGCTTGGAGAGAGAACAGCATCACTTGGCAGAAAATGGGCTGGCCAATCGGACTACCTATGACCAGCCATATTCAATGATGATCACTTACTTGTTGGGCTGTAATCTCAAGGCAGCCCTCTTCCCTAAAAGCTGACCACACTCGACTCGGAGACCATCGTGGCAAACTTGATCGGATCGGTGAAGGAAGCATTTAAGCTCTTGAGGTCCTCTTCAGTCACCCCACGGGCGACGGAGCAAGCCCCTCAGACATATATCGGGACGTTCCCTTTGACCACCTTCTCGATCAATTCGGGTAGGGGTGGGAAGCCAACCCCATGAATAGTCTTGGCAATCACCTCCTTGGCCACATACACCCCTTCGCCCAGGAGGGCAATTGTTACTTCCTTGCCTGCCCCCAACGCCCCAACCGCGGTAATAAAGGCCAAGGTACACTGGGTCGGATCATCGGTCGCGTGCGTCGCAACCACCAGAATCTTCGTCATTTTTACCCCCTTTTTACGTGTCTGCTTAATCTTTATGACTACTTGTATTTGAGAGGAGAGGTTAAACTCACTTGCCCTGGAATTTTTCCACTCTTTACCTATCTATATTCCTAGACC
>CAZDMM010000954.1:0-513 GCA_964505845.1 uncultured Caldilineaceae bacterium | reverse complement strand
CTTTTGAATGAGGAACCGGAAGACTAACTGATCGCCGTCAACAAGTTCACACGGATATCCAAGCTCTCGCATAAGCTGCGGAATTGTCTGTCGAGCAGGATAGTAGTCGGTGACGACCTCAAGGACTTCACCTACACGCATTTCGTTGAGGGCCAAACGTGGTTCGAGGGTCGGATAGGGACATACCTTTCCGCGGAGGTCGAGGCGACGGTCGATCTTCTCTACCACCATAATACGCCTCCTTTCGCTTTGACGCATTTTATGTTACTCACCAGTCGATCAGATATTTCTCAACTTATGCCGCTATGACTCACCTCCTTTCTTTCTAAATAGACAACCCTGGGTCGTGTCGGCCAGGAATGGCTAAATGGTGAGTAGCTGTCAGGATCAGGTTTCAAGGTGGTAAAACTCACGCCGGCCAGACTCGACTAGAGGCGTCATCCGGGTAAACCATTCGCCGAACTCAGGCAGGGAGAAGACTTCGCCGATAAGGCGCTCCCACTCGGCCAGACT
>CAZDMM010000953.1:0-3022 GCA_964505845.1 uncultured Caldilineaceae bacterium | reverse complement strand
GGCCCGCCAAACAGCCGGCTTTAACGCAGCGACCCGCCTGGGCGCGTTATGCTTTTCCCGGCCTGGTAGTGGCGGCTCTGTTGCTTTGCGGGCTTTGTCTGGCCGGGGCATGGTATACCGGGCAGGGTGGGCCGGCCGGCCAGCTATTGGCCAGCCTGGGCCTCACCGGCGCTCCGGGTGAAGAGGGCCAACCCGGCGCCGCCGAAGCAACCTCGGAAACGCCGGTAGCGGAGTCCCCTTTGCCAACCCCTACCCTGCCGCCAACCTTCACCCCGACGGCGCAGCCGGCTACCCCCACCCCCGCGCCTACCGATACCTCTACCCCCACCCCCGCGCCCACCAACACTCCCACAGTGCTGCCTACCGATACCCCGGAACCTACCGAGACGCCTGCCCCCACTGATACTCCGGAACCGGAGCAAACCGAGGAACCGGCTGCTTCGCCCACGCCGGCTCCGGCGGCTGCCCCGTCAACCAAGTATCCGGCCCCAGAACTGCTGGAACCGGCCCAAAATTTTGCCTTTATCCAGGGCAATACTATTGTCTTAAAGTGGAAGCCGGTAGATTTAGGCCCCGATGAGCATTACGCCGTGCGCCTGGTGTATCCATTTCAAGGGCAGCCAACTTATCAAGGATCAAACATCAAAGAGTCGGAGTGGACGGTGCCGCTGGCCCTCTTTGGGCAAATTGACCCGCCCGAAAATCGCTATGAGTGGTATGTGCAGATTGAACGGGAAAACGCGGATGGTACAGGCACGCCTGTCAGCCCGGAGAGCGAGCATCGCTTCTTTACCTGGAAATAAAGGGAAGATTAGCTAGGATGAGAGGTTTGGAGGATTGGCTCCAAACCTCTTTATCTTTTGAACCCGGCGATGGTGGCTTGCCAGGCCGTATCTTGCTCCCCTGGCTTGAATGGGAAGTAGTAGCTCACCCGGTCCAGCAGCCCGGCATACTTGGCCTTAACCAAATTGGGCAGTTCTGCCCATGAGCCGGTTAGAGCAAATTCGGTCAGGATTTCATCGCTGATGAGAGCCGGCATGTCGCCCCACTGCCCGCGAGCCGCCAGGGCGCTTAACTTTTCGGCGGTTTGACTCCAGCCATGCCCATCAAAGACGATTTTGTAAGCCGGGGTGCTGGCGTAAAAGGCAATTTGCTGCCGGGTTTCGGCTTCACAGCGCCGGGCCTGGGCCGGATCATCGGTGGGGATAACAAAGATGGCTCCGGCAAGCTGGATATCGGCCCGGCGGCGTCCGCTTTGAGCCAAACCGGCTTCAAGATTGGGCAGCGTCACCTGGCGCAGATAGGGAACGGTGTGCAGAGGGTGGACGTGAAAGCCCTGGGCCAATTCTCCGGCCAACCGGCACATTTTGGGGTTGACTCCGGCCAGATAAACCGGCACTTTGGGGTAGTCATGCGGGCCGGGGTTGAAAAAAGGCGTCATCAGGGTCAGCTTGAAGAACTCACCCCGGAAGTTAAGCCTGGTTCCATTTTGCCAGCAATCCCACAGAGCTTGCATGGCCAAAATGATCTCACGCATCTTCTCCACCGGTCGCTCCCATTTGACCCCCAGGCGGCGCTCGTTATGTCCCCGCACCTGTGTGCCCAGGCCCAGGATAAAGCGGCCTTTGGAAAACCGGGCCAAATCCCAGGCCAGGTAAGCCAGCACGGCCGGGCTGCGCGGAAAGGCCAGGGCAATACTTGTCCCTAAAGTCAGGGTTTGGCTGTGCTCTGCGGCCAGCGCCAGTGGCAAAAAGGCATCATGGGCCGTTTCCGAGGTCCAGATGCCGTCAAATCCCATCCTTTCGGCGGCGCGGGTTAAGGCAGGCATTTGGCTGAGTTCATTGACCAGCAGGTGGGTATCGAATTTCATAAAGGTGTAGCTGCCTGGAGGGGTGAGCCTACGGCTCCACTTTGACCACGATCAACGAGATGTTGTCTTCGCCGCCGGCGGCGTTGGCAGCCTGCACCAGAGTTTTGACGACGCTGGCAGGGGAACTTCCGTTCTTTTCTATTTCGGCCTGGATGTGCTCATCATGCACCTTCTTCCACAGGCCATCGCTGCACAGCAAAAGCCAATCGCCCGGAGTGAGGGTTATTTCGGTGCAAGCCGGTTCCAGGGGGGATTCATGCCCAACGGCTTTGGTAAGGATATTGCCTAAAGGGTGTTTGCGGGCCTGTTCCTCGGAGATTACCCCGGAGGCCAGGAGCTGGGCTACCCAGGAGTCGTCCATCGTCAGGCGAGTCAAGGTAGAGTTGTGGGCCAAATAGGCGCGCGCGTCGCCGGCGTGGCAGATGTAGGCGGTGGGCAAGCGAATCAGAGCGGCAACAATGGCGGCTCCCATGGGGCGATCTTGTTGGGCAGCCTGGGCGGCCGCCATAACCTCGGCGTTGGCCGCTTCGATGGCTTCAATGATGAGGGTTTTGGGGTGATAACGCCCTTCGGGCAGGCGGGCAGTAAGGTATTGGCCGGTGCTGGTAGCAGCCAGGTGGCTGGCTCTTTCGCCGGCATCCTGCCCTCCCATGCCGTCGGCCACAATATAAATCCCTGCCGGCTCATCTATCCAAATATAATCTTCATTTTTTTTGGCTGTCTGGCCCGGATCGCTTTGCTGTGCAGAGATGAGTATCATTGACTCCCCTCAAATTCAGATGGGTGACGTATCATCAGACTGCCCTGTGGTTGTTAAGAGGTGATACGTTCTGGTGATGACAGTATAGCATTGATGCATAACCGTGACAATGGTCTCATAGTACGATCAACGCGACGCCCTGGAGACCTCTTTTGGCCTGGTAAAACTGGCCGAAATCATACTGTAGCCCTGCTAGATTGTCAACCTCAGTTTCCGGCCAAACAAAAAAGCCACCGAAGGGGGTGGCTTTTGCGAGAATAAATAAAAAGACAAAATTTCTGATAGGATAAATAATTATAAATTTTGGACCAGGTTGCTAAACACATTCCCAACCACCGGGCCAACTACCAGCAAAATTGCAATCACAACTACGGCGATCAAAACCAGAATTA
>CAZDMM010000952.1:0-3036 GCA_964505845.1 uncultured Caldilineaceae bacterium | reverse complement strand
GGAATCCCCTGGCTCCAATAAGAGCGCACCAGGTAGCCGTGGATCACCTCAATATCCAGCAAAGCCGGGTCGGTGCTGATGGTAAAATCATCTTTATGATAGGTCTGCCCCATTATCGCTTCTCACCCCTTCCGGGTGTTCCGGCTCTGCCCGCCTTCGGCGTGGGGATCATCTCAATTGCCCTCGCCTCACCCTTTTCCGATCATGCGCTGCCGGTAGTGCTCATCGGGCCGGGTGTGAATCCGGCTGACAGCCTGGGGCGTCATAAAATGGGGGCCGCCCAGGGCATAGGTTCCGGCCAGGACACGGGCGGTTTTGACAGCCATGGCCGTAATATTTTCAACCTTTTGGGCCGTGTCGGCCAGGGCGATGAAGCCGTGGTTTTGCATCCAGATGGTTTTGGGCGTTTCACCGTAGGTATCAAGGTAAGCGTTGATGCGGCGCTGCACCTCGCGAGCCAGGGGCAGGCCGGGGTCTACGTAAGGGATCAGCACCGGGGCCGGGCCGCACAGCACAATTTCATCGGGGAAGAGCCGGCCGCTCACCGCCGTTTCAAAGGCGGCGGAACAGGTAATCATATTGACCGCCGTCGGGTGGGTATGCCCCACAAAGTTGATACCTGGCAGTTGGAGGCACAGGGCGTGCAGGGCCGTCTCCACCGAAGGATGTCCAGGGGTCTGGGGGTCTACTTTAGCCTCGATCAGGGCGTCTTTGACTGCCTGGTCGCTCAAATCCGGGCCGGCCAGCAAGGCCAGAATCCGCTCAAAGGAGATTTCCACAAAACCGGCGGCCCCAATGGTGCGCAGTTCTGTGCCGCTGGCTTTAACCCAAAAGGTGGCCTCGCTCACTTTGGCCGAGGTATTGCCCTCGCCCAGGATGACGTAATCGTTAGCCGGGTTCCCCAGGTTGTTGGAGAGCGTAATGAGTTGATTGAGTATGTTAGAAGTTGTCATTTATCACTCGATTATACCGGTAATTGGTTATTGGTTATTGACAAACATTAATGACCAATTACCATTTACCAACCTTTATTGAAATCCACCGCTGGTGGCCGCCAGACCGCGTTCTTGACGGATTTTGTCCTCATAACCACTGGCCCAATAGGCGGCGATGGGGTCGGCAGGAACACCCATTTCGGTGCGGACCTGGGCCAGCAGGGGGCGCACGTCGGTGCGGTAGGCGTCGGCCAGAATTTGGTGGGCGGCCAGCACGCTGCCGCCGGCCTGGGCCTCGGCCAGCTTGGGGCGCTGCACCAGCAACGCTTTGGCGTAGGCTTCCTGGCAGTTGATGACCGAGTAAATCATGGCGGCCATTTTGCCCTCGATGTTGTGGCACTGGTCAATCATATAGGCGATATTGTGGGCGGTGGTGCGGGCCGGTTCGTCGCTGCCCTGGGCGGCATCCACAATTTCATTATAAATCAAAAAAAGCTCATAGGGGTTGGTGCTGCCCACAATCAGGTCGTCGTCGGCATATTTGCGGTTGTTAAAGTGAAAGCCGCCCAGCCGCCCTTCGTCGAGCAAAAAAGTGACAATCTGCTCAATGTTAACCCCCTGGGCATGGTGGCCCAAATCCACCAGCACCTGCGCCTGCGGCCCCAATTTGAGACACCAGGCATAGGCCGTGCCCCAATCCGGGATGTCGGTGCTGTAAAAGGCCGGCTCAAAAAATTTGTACTCAACCAGCATGCGGCTGTGGGGCGGCAAATGCCGGTACACAATGCCCAGCCCAGACTCAAAACGCCGTTTGCGGGCGCGCAGGCTGTCCTGGCCGGCGTAGTTGGTGCCGTCGGCAAACCACAGGCTCAACACGTCGCTGTTGAATTTGGTCATAATGGCGCAACAATCCAGCAGATGGTCAAGCGCCCGTTCTTGCACCCCGGAATCCGGGTTGCCCAGCGACCCCAATTTATATTCTTCATCCTGGAAAACATTGGGGTTGACCGCTCCGATGCGAATGCCCCGCTCCTCGGCATATTGGCGCATGCCCACATAATCATCATTCTGGGGCCGGTCCCAGGGAATGTGCATCGCTACCGTCGGGGCGATGCCGGTCATCTTATGAACCATGGCGGCATCATCCAGCTTGTGCTGGGTGGTGACGGCAGCGCCGGGCCAGGGAAAGGCCTTAAAGCGGGTGCCGCTGTTGGCATAGCCCCAGGAGGGGGTTTCGATATGCTGTTGTTTGAGCGCCGATTTGATCTGGTCAACATCAAGGCCACGCCGGGTCAAACCTTCGGCTAAAATTTCATAAGCTTTGTCAGGCATAGGGAGACTCCTTGAAAATAGCTTTATCTCACTGTCGGACGGCATGGGTATACCGAACTACAAGGCACACCCAAAGCGCACTTCGGCGACGGTATTTTCGTTACTGATGGCATGCCACGGATTGGCGAACGCTCTTCCTGGCTTTTAACCGCCTAGACGCCAGGCCACAAAAGGTTTTATGGCTTCGGGTCTGGGCAGTTAGTTGTGAGTAGGGGAGGTGTGGCATGCAGATACCCATGCATGCCACACCGGGGCAATTCAAATTTTAGAACTTGAAGTTGTCAATATTGGTGGCGTCAAAGACAAAGGGTGGGCCAAGCAAAACTTCGCCGTTTTCGTCAATGGTGTACTCGCCGAGTTTGCCGGCGCTGAATTTGTCGCCGGGTTGGCCCTTGATCTGGCCAGAGGCAATGGCGTTCAGGGTGTAGATAGCCAGGTAGCCCAAATCTTCCGGGTTCCACAGGGCAAAGGCCGGGCAGGCCCCGCTCTTAACGTAATCGCGCATCTGGCTGGGCAGCCCCAAACCGGTCACGGCCACTTTGCCGATCAAGTTTTGGTCCTGCACGGCGCGGGCCGAAGCGGCGATACCAACCGTGGTCGGGGCGATGATGGCCTTGAGGTTGGGATAGGTTTTGAACAAGCCCAGGGCTTCATTGTAGCTCTTCTCATCATCGTCATCACCATAAACGGTGGCGACCAACTTGACCTTGGAGTATTCGGGCTTGGTCAGCTCATCGTTCATCCACTTGATCCACTCGTTCTGGTTGGG
>CAZDMM010000951.1:1758-3045 GCA_964505845.1 uncultured Caldilineaceae bacterium | reverse complement strand
AAAACAACAATCAATACCTAAAATAAAAACAACCGAACACAAAAAAAAAAACCTACAGGGTGATTAGCGTCCAAATTAAAGCCTGAGATATGAAACGTGGTGCGTGCGCCTGGCGTGCCTTCGCGGAGCGCATTCTTTTTTGTGGCAGCGTGGTGCGTGGTGCAGAGTCAAAGGTCTCCTGTGGATGAGATGTGATACCCTTGTGGCGGTCGGCGGTCGGCAGTCGGCAGTCTCTTTGATAGGCTACCCACACAAACAACAATCCGGCCAGGGGCAGCAGGCCCAAGGCGTAGAGCTTGCTCAACGCGCCCAGGCCGATAAGCAGACCCAGGAGAATCGGCGAATGGCGAATGGCGAATGGCGAGTGGTAATTGTGGCTTGTTATTTGCTGATTCGCCGATTCGCTGACTCGCACCATCAGCCACAGGGCCAGGGTGGTGAACATGATGACGGCGTTATCGTTGTTGACGGCGCTGGAGATGAAGATGAACATGGGGTTGAAGGCCGTGATAGCCATGGCTCCGGCAGCTAACCAGCGCCGGCCTTGAAACAGGCTCAGGGCGATGGCGTAGCCGGCGGCGACGGTTACGGCAGCCATGGCGATGGAGAGGAAGCGGATGAGATGCACCGCCAGCACGTGACCGCGCCAGGGCCAGCTTTCGGCGGGGGGATGGATGGTGATGTTTTTGTTGTCGGGCCGGAGCGGGTCGCCAATGCTGGTGTGGGGGTTGTACCAAAAAACATCGTTCCAACTGCCGGTGTCAATCCAAAAAGTGAGGGCTGCGGCCAAAGCATAGTACAGCGGCGGTTGGTTGCCTTCGTGGCTCCAATGGATTTGGGCTTCGCCCGGCTGTTGTACCGGCAGCCGGCCCGTATCGGCCATGTATTTGACCACCGCGTAATGGCGCGACTCGTCGCCGGCTTCCAGCGGCGGCGTGACCAGGCTATAGCCAATCGCCAGGAGGATGAAGGCCAGCAGGATAAATATAGCTTGGGGATGGTTGTGGATTTTGAACGGCATGGGTTACATTTTACGTTGGAACGTTGGAACGTTTAACGTTGGAACGTTGAAACGATTTTCGCTATTATAACACGTTTGCCGGGAAGCAGAATTTTGAGGGCGGGGGGATGTATAGCAGCCAGGCTCACGGTTCAAGGTTCAATTTGAGGCCAGCCTGAGGTGGATTCGATCCGGTCAGGGTTAAATTACGCCATTGGCCCGGCGCTTCGGTGCGGTAGGGGAGCAGCCATAGGATTAGGGGGCCGGGTTGGGCCGGCAGCGGCAGC
>CAZDMM010000951.1:0-1748 GCA_964505845.1 uncultured Caldilineaceae bacterium | reverse complement strand
TAAGGTGGTAGGGTAGCTGCTGAGAACGGGGTGGGCGGCGTCTCTTTTGTAGACTTCCTGGCCCTGGGGGTCAAGCAGACGCAGCGAGAGAGCGTAATCCCACTGCACTTGGTGAGGGACGCGCCAGTAGAGGGTGAGTTGGAGAACCCCCTGCCCCCCCTCTAACTCCTCCCCAGGTGGTGGGATAGGGAGGGGGTCCGGGGGCCAAATTTGGGTTTTGTAGCCGATCAGTTCCAGCTCATTCTCAAAATTGGCGTTCAGGGGGGTGAGGCCGGTGGGGGGGGTGAATTGGGGAGCGGTTTGCAGATAGATGAGCGGGCCGAGCATAGTCAGATAGGGCGTGCCGAGGAGATCGGCGGTTTTGCGGGTAAAGTAGATGGGCTGGTGGGCGGCGCGGGCGGCGGCGACCTTTTCCGGCCAGCGGTTGAGAGGATTGCGGACGGTGACATCGGGCCGCCAGCCGTTGATAAGCTGGTAATATTTCAAGGGGGTGTACTGTTCCCAGTCGCCCCAGATGATGCTGTTAGGTTCCACATAGGGCAGGCTGCTTTCGACAAAACGCTCGGCCTGCCGGCCGCGCAAAAGCTGCCGCCACTCGTCCAGGGGCGCGGCCGCCTCAGCGTAGATTCTGCGCCAGTTGGGGAGGGCGAGGGAGTATGTCAGGATGGTAATGATGGTAGCCACGATGATGATTTGGGCCACTGGTGGATAGCCCATGGGGGGTCTTTGGCTCTGATCTCTAATCTCCAATCTCCAATTCAAAATGGCGTTGACCCCCACCCCTACCCAGGTAGCCAGGATAAAAAAGGCCGGCATCAGATACCAGGCGGGGGCTTCATTGAGGTTGACCACCTCAAAATCGAGGGTAAAGAGCAGGAGCAGGAGGATGAGCACGGCTTGAAATAGAAAGTAGCCGGGGCGGCGCACTGCCAGCCACAAGCCGCCGAGACCGGCTAAAATAACGCCGGGCCAGGAGAGTTGCGTCAGCAGGTCGTGCCACAGATAGGCCAGCTTGGCCGGCAGGTAAGCCGGGTCTATGGATAAAAAGAGGCCGGTAGAATCGCCGGAGCCGACCAGGAACCAAAAGCTGGCCAGGTTGGTAATGTGGACATGGCTGTAGGGCGGGTTATTAATCCCCCGAAAGTAGATCAAGAGATACAGCAGCAGCGGGGCCAGCGCCCATAAAACCAGGGGGATAAGCCGCCGGGGTTGGCGCAGAAGCTGGGAGTCATGCCAGACAATCCAGCCGATCAGTGAAGGCAGGTAAAACACGGTGGTGCGGTGATGGGCCAAACTCAGGCCGACGGTGAGGGCGAGCCAGCGGAGGGTTGGAGGGTTGGAGGGTGGTTTTTTTTCCATTTCTCCAATCCTCCAATCTTCCATTTTTTGTGCCCACAAAATCGCTTCAAGGGTCAAAAGGGCGAAGAATAGGATATTCAGGGAGCGCACCCCGGCGATGACGCTCCACTGCCACAGGGTTAAGCCGTAGGCCAGGGTAAGGCCGGCAATGAAGGCGCTGGGCCAGGATGATGTGTGAGGCGTGGTGCGTGGTGGGTGAGGTGAAAGGTGGTAAACGATTAAAGCGGTTACGCCGGCGGCCAGGGCGCCGTTGAGGGCAGAGAAGAGGTTCATGCACCAGGCCGGCGAGCCAAAGGGGATGAGCAGCGTCCACAGTTTGCCTAGCAGGATGTAGAGCGGGTAGCCGGTGGTGTGGGGGATGCCCAGCAGCGGCGCGGCGAATTGATGCT
>CAZDMM010000950.1:0-3047 GCA_964505845.1 uncultured Caldilineaceae bacterium | reverse complement strand
AAAACCGAGCGCGACAACGTGGGCCTGGTGGTTGACTGCGCCCATCTGTACGGCGGGGGTGGTCTTTTCAGCGAGATAGAAATGGTTGACCTGACCCACGTCTTCACCTTTCACCTGGATGACCTGGAAGATATCCCCAAAGAGGCCATCACCGACGCCAAACGCCTGTTACCCGGCCTGGGCGTGATCCCGCTTGATGACATTTGCCGGCGGCTGCAAAAGCTGGGCTACAACGGCGACTGCTCGGTGGAACTGTTCCGCCCGGAGTATTGGGCATGGGATCCCAAAGAGCTGGCCGTAAAGGTGCGGGATTCAGCCCTCAAAATTTTGTCGCCTTATTTTGAGGTGGAATAACCGGAACCCCTAATGATTTTTGGCAAGCAAATTTAGTAATGTGATTGGAAGACCGGAGGATTGGAAGTTACTACCTCTATATTCAGTCCTCCACGCCCGTCTGACGGGCAGCCCAACCTTCCATGCCAATACTGATTTTGAAAATCAAACTTCATTAGGCCATCAAAAGGTTAAGCAAAAACCGGGGGAAAGGAGAGGCCGATGAATTAAACCCAAAAGACTGAAAGGATCAAGTGGTAAATTTTGCCAGGTTATCAATTGTTTTATTGTAACCCAAACAAGGAGAAACCAAAGATGGATGGTCATCGCAGCACTGCGACAAATATTGTTTTTGTGGTTCTGTTGGCCCTCTTTATGGGGGTCTATGGTTTCCTGAATAGTCCGCAGATCACCTCGGCCCAGGATCCGACGGCCGAAGCGACCACCGAGGCTGGGGTAGCCCCGAAATATCACTTTGTGATGGTCTCGCACATTGGGTCAAATGATCCAAATATGCTCTGGCTCACCTTCGCCATCAACGATTTCGAGAAGCGTTTCCCGGAAGTCAAGATTGATTATGTGGGGGCCACCCAGTCTGGTATCGAGGAGTTGGTGACCCTGGCCCGGCAGGCCATTGCCACCAAGCCCGACGGGATTGCGATTCCTATTCTATCAAGTGAACCGCTTGACCCCGTTCTGAGAGAGGCCATTTCGAGTGGTATTCCAGTAGTTGCCTTCAATATCAGCGACCCCCGCCCCGCCGACCAACGCATCCCCTACCTGGCTTACGTGGGCGGTGCTGAAGAGCAGGTGGGCATCATGCTGGCCAAAGAGGCCCTCAAAGACGCTGAAGCCGGGAATATCCCCAAAGTGACCGGGGCGGTCTGCGCCGATTGGGACCCGTCACACCAGGGTTTGGCGGCCCGCTGCAAGGGTTTTAATGAAACTATGGCGGCCGCCAATGTTAAGTCGGAAACCCTCACCATTAGCCAGAACCAGGCCGATGCCGTGAACACCGTGCAAGCCTACCTGCAAGGCCACCCAGAGGTGAATGTCATCTTTGCCGTCACCGCCGGTTCAGGCCCCTGGGTCTATGCTGCGGCCAAGGATTTGGATCTGTCGCCCGATGTTGACATGGAGGGCGTCACCATCCTGGGGGTGGACGAGAGTCCGGTCACGCTGGAAGGGATTAAAGGTGGTCATATTTTGGCTACCCACAGCCAGGGCTTCTATCTGCAAGGCTTTAGCCCCTTTGAAATACTCTACTGGAATAAAGAACTGGGCTATGTGCCATTTAACGACACTTTGACCGGCCCAATCCTGATCAATAAGGATAACATTGATAAGTGGGTTCCCTTTACCCGTAATATCTTTGGCGACCAGTATGACAAATTGGCTCAGGGTCAATGGCAGTAGTTTGAAGTAGTTAATCCCCTCCTCTGGTTGGGGCCATGGGGGAGGGGACTCTCTTGAAGACCCTAAAGGTTTCAAAAACCTTTAGGGTCTGGATGCAAAAAGCTTTAAACTAACCTCCAAGCCCAGATAATAGGGAGGGCATGGCTTATGCCGCCAGGAATGAGGAGATTCTTTAAACGCACCGAGGCGACCATCATCATTGGCGTTATCCTGATCTTTATCATTTTTGCCGTTGTTGATACCAAGGGCTGGTTCAGCTTCTTCACCATTCGCAATATTACCCGCTTTACCGCCATCTTGGGGCTGGTTGCCATTGGGGAAACCCTGTTGATTCTGATCCGCGAAATTGACCTGTCTGTAGGCTCCGTTTACGGGCTGGTAGCGATTACCTTCATCAGCCTGGAGCCGGCCCTGGGCGTGCAGTTTTCTTTTGTGGCGGCGCTCTTGCTGGCGGCCGCCATCGGGCTGGTCAACGCCCTGTTGGTGCTGAAAGGCGGCCTGTCTTCGATGATTGTCACCCTGGGCGGCTTGTTTTTTTATCGCGGGGTCATTTATGTGACCACCGAGGGAGCGGTGCGTTCCTTCACCAGGGAGACAGCCCAGCAGTGGTTTGTCCAATTGTTTGGGGGCAATTGGCTGTTCCGCCTGGAAAACGGCCTGGGCTGGTTTTTGCTGGCAGTCATCGTTTTTACCTATATCCTTTTTGGAACCCCCTACGGGAATCACCTGTTGGCGATTGGGGGGAATACCCTGAGCGCCGCTTCACGCGGGGTGAAGGTTGACTTTGTTAAAACCGTGACCTTTGTTCTTTGCTCGGTTTTGGCCGGTTTTGCCGGCATCATTACCGTGTGCGACCTGCCCAGCACCAATGTGACCATCGGTACGGATGTGGAGCTTGAAGCGATTGCCGCAGCCGTGGTGGGCGGAGTGCTTTTGACCGGCGGCCGGGGTTCGATTATTGGCGCCGCCCTGGGCACGTTTTTCTTGACCGCCGTCCGTTCCGAATTGATCACTTTGGGCGCTCCCCCGACCTGGTACATTTCATTTGTGGGCTTTGTGCTGGTATTTGCGGCGGTGGTCAATATCTCCATTCAAAGACGACTGGTCGCAGGCTCAATCTCATAAGCAGCCGGGGGAAGCATGCAAACCGGAGAAAGAAATAACATGAGCGAACCTCGAAAACCCTTGATCGAAATGCGGAATATTAATCTGAATTTTGGAACCGTGCAAGCTTTATCAGATGTGAGCGTCAATTTCTACGAGGGTGAGCTGGTGGGGCTGGTGGGGGATAACGGAGC
>CAZDMM010000949.1:0-3050 GCA_964505845.1 uncultured Caldilineaceae bacterium | reverse complement strand
TGGTCCGTTGATTCTTACACACCAGAGCCGAAGGCCCTCCGGCTCTGCCCGCCTTTGGCGTAGCGGCGCACTACGTACTACGATACAGTCTTATTTCAAGACCAAACCACCTAATCGTTCTTTTCCCGATCCCAATCATAGCCCCAGTAAGGGTAGGGAAAAGAGGTCAACTTCCATTGACCGCCCGGGGCAGCCTGGAGCACCACCGTTTCTTCGCTGGTGTAGCTGTTGCTCTCAAAAATACCGCCGCCGGTATAGGTGGTAATGGCGACATCCACCTGAGTCGTCGTTGTGCCGGGCCGGGTTTCGCCGATTTTGAGCGAGGCTTCAGTGCGGACGTTGCTCATCTCGCGGATGAATTGATCCAAATCCGGTTTCGATTTGAGGTCATCGGCCAGGTAGCCGTAGGCCCGCTCATAATCTTTGCGCTGGATGGCCAAAAAATAATTTTGGGTGACGCCCGCCGGGGTGTCGTCGCTCACGTACTGCTCGCTTTGACCGCGCCCCAAAACCAGCACAATCGCCACAATGACCAGCAGGATGATCCCGCCGATGATGCCGATCAGAAACTTGTCACTCTTCATAGTTCACCTCAAGGACGTAAAGCGCAAACTGATAGCCCTGCGGGTAAAACGTAAAGCGCAACAACTTTAGCCCAAAATCATCACGTTTTACGTTTTATCGTGCTTTCCAAGTTTTACTTGATTGTATCTATGCTATCAGTATACCAACAAAGCAGCTAAATTGTCACCTAACCAAAGTTAGGTTGGGGAGAATAGGAAGCAGCAGCGTCATTGTGGGTTAAAGGGCCGGGTCTGCCACTCCCACAGGAACACCCGGTGGGGGACTTCGGTTCAGCAAAGCCGAATGTTTTCAAATTATTCGGCGAATGTTGGGGCCACGTTCGCCGAAACCTGGAAGAATATTCGGCGAAGTCTGGAGCCACTTTCGCCGAAACCTGGAACAACATTCGCCGAAGTCTGGAGCCACTTTCGCCGAAACCTGGAACAACATTCGCCGAAGTTTGGGGCCACATTCGCCGAATGTTGGAGTAATACTCGCCGAAAGTTGGAGCAACATTCGCCGAAACCTGGAGCCACCTTCGCCGAAACCTGGAGCCACCTTCGCCGAAACCTGGAGCCACCTTCGCCGAATGTTTTTAAATTATTCGTCGTCCAGGGCAAATTTGATCTCTTTTTGCACATAGCCGGCTTTGGTGATGAAGGAATCCCCTCCACATAAGGCCGGTGCGCTTCATAGCGGGCCGGAAGCCGGGCGCAGCGTAGTTCTCTACTTCATCTCCCATACCCGCTGCCACACGCCGGTGGCCAGTTGGGTGGCCTTCTCGGCGATGGCGGCTTCATCCAGGGTAAGCACCTGGCGGTCTTGCATCAACATCTGCCCGCCGCAAATGGTGTGGGTAACATGGCTGCCGTCCATGCCAAAGATAAGCTGCCAGGGGTAGTTGGCGTCGGTGAGCGGAGTGTAGGGTACGTAGTCCAGCAGGATGATGTCGGCAAAGGCGCCGGGAACCAAGGCCCCCACCGGCTTTGGGAAAAACAGCCCGGCGATGACGGCATTGTTGTTAAAGGCCATGTCCATCAGCCGGTTGCCGGGCATCACGCGCGGGTCGCCCTTGCTGCTTTTGTGCAGCAAATAGGCGGTGTGGATTTCGGTGAACATGTTGTTGGTGAAGCCGTCGTTGCCCAGGCCCACCGTAATGCCTCGATCCAGCAGCTTCTCCACCTCGGCCACTCCGACGGCGTTGTTCATATTGCTGCGCGGCTGGTGGCTGATTTTGGTGTGGGTGGCCCGGAAGGCATCCATCTCGTAGGCGTCCACGTGGATGGCATGCGCCACCAGCGTTTTTGGCCCCAAAATACCTCGCTTTTCCAGGCGTTCCGCCACCCGCAGACCGTATTTTTTGAGACTGTCGGCTTCATCGGCTTTATCCTCGGCCACGTGGATGTGGAAGCCGGTGTCCAGTCCCTTAGCGGCATCCACACAAGCTTCCAGGGTGTGGTCGCTGACCGTAAAAGAAGCGTGCAGGCCAAACGACGCTCCCAGCTTGGGATTGGGCCTGGTGTGCAAGCGTTTGAGAAAGCGTACATTTTCGGCAATGCCGGCCAGGGCGCCCTCCGGCCCGTTGCGGTCGGTCACTTCGTAGCACAGGCCCACCCGCAGCCCGGATTGAGCCGCCGCTTCAGCCAGGGCATCGAGGGAGCCGTCAATGTGGTTGGGGCTGGCGTGGTGGTCAATCAAGGTGGTGGCGCCGTGCCGGATGGCGTCTACCAGGCCAACCAGGGCGCTGTATTTGCTGTCTTCCAGCGTCAGGGCGCGGTCTACCTTCCACCACAAGCGCTCCAAAATCTGCATAAAATTCTCGGAGGGCGGGCCGGGGATGGCCATGCCCCGCGCAAAGGCCCCATAAAAGTGGGTGTGGGCGCAGACCATGCCGGGCATCACAATTTTGCCGGCCGCGTCTAACTGCTTGGCCTGCGGATACTTGGCGGTCAAATCGGCGGTGCGCCCCACCTCTACAATCGTGTCGCCTTCATAATAGACGGCGCCGTAGGGCAGCACCCGTTTATCATCACCAAACGTAAGGACAGTACCATTGGTAATTAACATTTTTGATTTACCTCTCCCTTGAAGATAACTTCATTGTAATTCCGAGCGGGGTTATGGTCAACTAAGCGCTTCCAAGCCTTTTTGCTACCCTTAGGGCCTGAGTTATAATGCGACGAGTCTGTCGCTGAGGTCATCCATGAAAATTTCTATCGTCATGCCTTGTTACAACGAAGCCCACACCATTGAAGCGATTGTGCAAAAAGTGTTACAGGTAGAACTGCCCTGTGAACGAGAGTTAATCATTGTGGACGACTGTTCCAAAGATAAGACGCGGGATTATCTACGCACCCTTGAAGCCGACCCCGACATCAAAGTGATTTACCATGAGGTTAACCAGGGTAAGGGCGCGGCTTTGCATACCGGTTTTGCCCATGCCAGCGGTGATATTATCATCATCCAAGATGCCGACCTGGAATACG
>CAZDMM010000948.1:0-3054 GCA_964505845.1 uncultured Caldilineaceae bacterium | reverse complement strand
AGTCGGGCCGGGTAACGGCCAAAGTAAGATCCTTTGGTTTTATCTTTGTGGATAGTAAGGGTCGTGGTGTAGAAAACCCTGAATCTGAATGGCGCAAGGATACCCATTATGATCACCACTTGGAAGAAGCCCCCATTGTGAAAAGAATTTATGAGGAATTGGTCCATGAGGCGAAGACCCTGTATCAGATTGCTGACGAGCTAAATGCCGAAGGGGTCAAACCGCATGTTCGAGCCAAATATTGGCACACCGGCACACTCTCCCAACTGGTCAGAGACCCGATTTATAAAGGCGAGTTTTATGCCAACCAACGTACATTTGAAAAACGTTGGAATGCAGAGAGAGGAAAATTTACCCTGCATCAAGTGAAAAAACCAATAAGTGAGTGGATTTTAGTTCCAGTCCCACCCATTGTGGAAGCTGAGCTTTGGGAGGCTGCTCAAGAAATGCTTAAGATTAACAACCGCCGTTCTGGAAGAAATTCTGATCGGAAGTGGCTTTTGACTGGATTTTTAACTTGTGCCCATTGTGGGTATCGCTTAACCTCCTCACGATGTAGGCATAAGGGCGGATGGGCATCTGCTTATTACTGTGTGGGTCGGATGCAAGGGAAAATGAGAAGGGCAGAAATTGGCTGTACCAATCCGCTGATTAAAGCCGCTGAACTTGAAGCTGCGATCTGGAAGGCCATTACCGAGGTCATTTATAACCCTGATTTGGTTATTAAAGTTCTGGAAGAAAAATACAGTACGGAAAAGTTAGCCGAAAAACAAAAACAGTTAGAGTACCTTGAAGAGCAAGTTCAGGCTGTGCAAGATGAACTGGAACGATGGAATAAAGCGTATGGGGTCGGATATTTGAACTTAACCGAGTGGGGCGAAAAGAAGCTAACCATTCAACAGGAGTTGGAAAGACTCGATTTGGCAATGGCTAAAAAACGTGCGCAATTAGCCCAGAAGGATGAATTGGAGCGTCTAAAGCAAATCGTTCTCACTGAACTGGCAGCTTTGAGGGAAAGAGAGTTTGGCGAGGATAAGGACTTACCTTTTGAAACCAAGCGTAAACTTGTTGCCTTGCTGGTCGATGATATTGTGGTCAATGGTCAGGAACGGGTCTTTGAACTGCACGGTGTAATTCGCGCCACCCGAAGTTATGGTGATTTTACGTTGGTATCTAACCTTTGATTTCGGCCAGGTCTGTGATCAGCGGGGAGGTTTCGGCGTTATCCAGGGCAAAGGTGGCCTGGTAGGGGGTCAGCTTGCGGTGGCCGGAGAGATGGTCAACCAATTGCAGCAAAGTTTCGATGGGGTAGATGGTCACCCCCTCAATCAGCGAGGCTTCGGCGGCATCCTCGGCCGGGACAAAGAGGGTGGTGAAGCCTTCCTGTTTAGCCAGGTTGGCCATTGGCAGCACCCCGCTGACGTGGCGCACACTGCCATCCAGCGAGAGTTCACCCATCATAATGGCCTGGCCGACCTCGCCAAAGATTTGCTCCGTGGCCAGCAAAATACCGATGGCGATGGGCAAATCGTAAGCCGGGCCTTCTTTGCGAATATCGGCAGGGGCCAGGTTAACGGTAATGCGCTCGGCGGGAAAGGGCAGGCTGGAATTTTTGATGGCCGCCCGCACCCGCTCCCGGCTTTCTTGCACCGCCGCGTCGGGCAGGCCCACAATAATCATCGAGGGCAGACCGCGCGCAATGTCAACTTCAACTTCAATCAAAGCGCCATCCAATCCAACAATGGCGCAACTGGTCACTTTGGCAAGCATGCAGAATTATCCTTTAGCTCTTATTTTAACACAGCCCGGCCAAGCTGTAAACACAATTTGCCCTCGCTTATGAGCCGTGTTATACTGGCCTTCCGGTGGGTCGTCTGAGCCAGCACACACCGGCCAGCAGGTAATTCTCTGCCAGTACATGCGGTATGCCAGACCCGATTCCCAGAATCGGGTTTTTTTGTGCCCCGCGCTGGGAGATGCCGGAAGTCAGGAGTAGGGAGTAGACCGAAATGGGGGGTGGAAATGCTTAAGGTACCAGATTTAATAAAACTGCCTGCCCGGCGGCAGCATCAGGCAGAGATGATCACCCCTATGGCAGGGGACTCGTAACAGGCCCAACGTTTCAATACCGGCAACGTTGGGCTTTTTGTTGTAGTAATTAGGAATTGGTAATTGGGGATTAAGAATCGCAATTACCAATTACCAATAACCCAAACCTTAAGGAGTAGACAGTATGTTAGCCACCAAGTTAGCGCCTTTGTTCAATTTAGCCAACCTGGTTCAAAAAAGCAGCAACGGCAACGGGCTGACCGGCCAGGATATTATCTCGGTTTCTCAGTTTGACCGGGAGAGACTGGCTTACATTTTTAGCCGCGCCCACGAAATGCGGGAGATGGTGAGTCAGGTGGGCAGCGTGGATTTGCTGCGGGGTTACATTTTGACCTGTCTCTTTTATGAACCCAGCACCCGCACCAGCGCCTCCTTCATCGCTGCGATGGAGCGGCTGGGCGGCAGCGTCATCCCCATCACCCAGGGGGTGCAGTTTAGCTCGGTGAGCAAGGGCGAAACTCTGGCTGATACCATCCGCACCCTGGAGCAGTATTCCGATGCCATTGTGCTGCGCCACCCCGAAACCGGCTCGGCCCAGGTGGCCGCCGATTATGCGAGCGTACCGGTTATCAATGCCGGCGACGGGGCCGGTGAGCATCCTACCCAGGCCCTGCTGGATTTGTTTACGATTCAGGAAGAATTGGGTACAATTGACGGCCTCAAGATTGCTATGGTAGGCGACCTGCGCTACGGGCGCACCGTTCACTCCTTGACCAAATTGCTAACCCAGTACCGGGTCAGCCTGCGCTTTGTCTCGCCGGAGATTCTGCGCTTGCCGCTGGTGATAATGAATGAGGTGATTGACGCCGGTATTGACGTGCGTGAAACTCACAGCGTGGCCGATGTGATTGGCGACGCCGATGTGCTGTATGTAACGCGGGTGCAAAAGGAGCGTTTTACCGACCTGGCCCAGTATGAGGAAGTTAAAAATTTCTATGAAATTAC
>CAZDMM010000947.1:0-3055 GCA_964505845.1 uncultured Caldilineaceae bacterium | reverse complement strand
CTGCTGCTGCAACACCAGTTGAGTTTTGGATAAAGCTCTTTCGGCCACGGCGCCGCCCTCCTCTGTTGGTTTGTTTGGTTGTGAATTGAAACGACCGCCGACCGCTGACGACTGACCGCCAATTATAATCAGACATACCTACCGGCGGTCAGCGGTCAGTCGTCAGCCGTTATTTTATGGCCTCGGTCAGCGGAACGCGCACCAGCTCCCCGTTTTCATCCTCGCGCACCCGGTATAAATCTGACAGGCTGGCCACCCGGTCAATAAACAAAACGCCGTTGAGGTGGTCAATTTCATGATGCACCAGCACTGCATCAAAGCCGTCAAAGGTGCGGGTAAAGGGTTTGCCCCACTCATCCAGACCCTTCACCTTAAGATAATGGGGGCGGACCGTTTCGGCATAGAGGCCGGGGAAGCTGAGGCAGCCATCAAAATCTTTTTCCTCGCGGCCAGATTCCACAATTTCCGGGTTGATGAGGGCCACCGGCGGTCCCGGCTCCTGGCCGTCGTCTCGATGCCCCCCCAGCCGCACCACCACCACCCGGTTGTGCATGTTGATCTGCGGCGCAGCCAGGCCGATCCCTTCGGGACGAGTTGCCAGGGTATCTTTTAAATCTTTGACCAAGTTCTTGATGCGGCGGTTAACCGCTCGCACCGGCTCACTGGGTTTGCGCAAAGCCGCTTCGTATTTGGAATAATCTAATATTTCTCGGACAGACATGCTCACCTGAAAGGAATTGATAGATAAAGTCTTTCGTTCATATTGGCATAGCATGTCAGGTGCGTTGCACTTTGAAAGTGCAACGCACCTTACCCCAATGTGAGCGAATCCGTTTATAACTCAAAGGCCTGGCCCCGGGCCGGAATGGTGACATCGGGCAGACCCTGCTGGCGCACCGCTTTGGCCAGGGCCAGCGCGCCTTCCATTTCACCATGCACCAGGAAGAGTTTTTGTAAGTTGCTGCGTTCCTGGGCCGTTTTGAGCCAGTTGAGCAGGCCGGGCTGGTCGGCGTGCGCCGAGTATCCTCCAATTTTGATTACTTTAGCCCGCACCGGGTACTCTTCGCCAAAAATTGGCACCACCGGCTGGCCCTCTAAAATCTTGCGGCCCAGGGTGTTTTCGGCCTGGTAGCCTACAAACAAGATGACGTTGCGCGGGTCGGTAATACTGTTTTTAAGATGATGCAGCACCCGGCCCGACTCACACATGCCGGAGGCGCTGATGATGATGGCCGGTTGATCCAAGTTATTGAGGGCTTTGGAGTCTTCCACATCCCGCACATACGTGACCCCATTGAAACCAAAGGGGTTGTGGCTGCTGATTTCGCGGCTAAAATCTCTGGCTTCATCATCATACACTTCCGGGTGCAGCCGAAAAACCTCGGTGGCGTTGACGGCCAGGGGGCTGTCTACGTACACATCAAGATCGGGCAGTTCCTTGTCATTGACCATCTGGTGCAGGGCGTAAACTAACTCCTGGGTACGCCCGACGGCAAAGGCCGGGATGATGATTTTGCCCCGGTTGGCCTGGGCTTCCAGCACTATCTGCTTTAAGGCCAGGCGAGCTTCCTGGGGCGGCTCGTGGACTCGCCCGCCGTAGGTGCTTTCCATGATCATAAAGTCGGCCCCTTCAACAGGCTGGGGGTCGCGCAGAATAGGCAAATTCTTGCGGCCAATATCACCGCTAAAGACCAGCCGCTTGCGCCGCCCGTGATCGTCAATATCCAGCGTGACCGAAGCGGAGCCGAGCAGGTGCCCGGCATCCCGAAACTGCACCTCAAGGCCGGGCAAGGGGCTAAACTTGCGTTCATAGCCGATGGATTGGAAGAGGGTCAAGGCTTGCAGGGCGTCGGCTTGGGTGTAAAGCGGCTCAAAAGGAGTTTTGCCCTGGCGCATGCGGCGCTTATTCACATAAGCCACGTCGCTTTCCTGGATGTGGGCCGAGTCGCGCAGCATGATCACGGCCAGGTCGCGGGTGGCCGGGGTACACCAAATTGGGCCGCGATAGCCTGCTTTGACCAGGGTGGGGATATTGCCGGAGTGGTCAATATGGGCATGGGATAAAATCAGGGCGTCAATCTCGGTGGGGTCAAAGGGGAAGTTTTTGTTGCGCTCAAAGGCCTCTTTGCGGTGGCCTTGATAGCTGCCGCAGTCCAGCAAAATCTGGTGGTTGTTTACCTTGAGCAGGTGCATCGAGCCGGTGACGGTTTGGGCCGCACCCCAAAATTGCAGTTCCATAATTATTTCCTATGGGAAAAGTTGGAGAAATTATAATGCAATCTGCGTGATAACACAATCAAGGCCGGGGATAGGAAGCAAACCGGGTGACCTCAATATCCTTCTCGCACATAACTCAAATCATCCTTAAACAGCACATAAGCCACCCCCCGTGTTTGGCCGTCGCTGTCGCGGAAGATCATTCCCCCCTCAAAGCCCTGGATCAAGTCAATCCCATCTTCAAAGCCGCGCTCGTCAGATAGGCCCCAACCAATCTTGTCTCGAATCTCGGTGTGGGCGCACCACAGGCCGCCAAAGCCGCGCACCGGCTGCACCAACCCCGGCGGAACCTCAACCTGGCAGCTTAGAGAGGGCATGCCCTCTTTCCAGGTTGAGTCATCCTCTGGAAAGAATCGCCAGGCGCCCTGGTCGCTGCCGATGACGATGAGGAAGAAACGGCCAAGCTGAGACCAAAACATATGCCCATTTTGGAAGGGCTGCTCGGCGTAAAAGCCGCTTACCGGCTGCACCTGCTCCGGGCAGCCAAGCCGGTCTTTGTGTTTGAGCCACAGGCTGCGAAAGAGGCCCTGGGGTTCGCTGGCACACGATGCCGGGACAGGCGTAAAGGTAGGGGTAAAAGTGGGGGGTGGCTCCGGGGTTGGGGTTGAGGCGCCGGTAGGGGTAAAAGTGGGCGGCGGCAATGGGGTAAAGGTAGAGGTGGCAGGTTCCACCGGGGGGAGTTGATCTTGCTGGCTGTTTGACCCAGGGGTAGGGGCAGCAGTAGGCGCCAGGGCGGATGGCGGCTATCGTCAACGGCTGGCATAACCCGTTGTTGATT
>CAZDMM010000946.1:0-3057 GCA_964505845.1 uncultured Caldilineaceae bacterium | reverse complement strand
GTACGCGCCGTATCGTTTGCGAGGAGACGGGGAGGCGAGGAGTGGAAGGTTGGAAGGTTGGGATGATAAGCAACGAGAGGCTTTGGTGAATACGATTATTGATACGCTGGCCCAGTACGCGCCCAACTTAAAGGACTTGATTCGCCACTGCCAGGTCATCACCCCGGCCGATTGGGAGCGAGATTACGGCCTGACCGAAGGCAACATCAACCACGGCGAGATGATGCTGGATCAACTGCTCTTTATGCGCCCGGTGGCCGGCTACGGCCAGTATCGCAGCCCCATCGAGGGTTTGTACCTGTGCGGCGCGGGCGCTCACCCCGGCGGCGGCGTCACCGGCGCGCCGGGCTACAATGCCGCCCGTGAAGTGCTGCGCGATTTGAAATAGCCTCAACCGGAGACCGGGGACGGGAGATGGTTATTGGTAATTGAAAACCTTCTCAAAATTGGTTCCAGGGTTTGAATCCTTCAATTGCGTGGTGCGTGGTGCGTAAACGCTTTGCGCGGAACACGCACCACGCACTACGCCCCACGATCTATATCCTCAATTAGTACTCCTCTAACAATTTTCTTACACAAATCTAACACAAAGCATGTATTCTACACTTACAAACCATGCGCCTGGAGGCATTATGTATTGGAATCCAAACAACCGGCCTGGCTATAAAATCCCGGTGCGGCGAGCGCCGCTGGGTGGGGCCTCACCCTATCCCCACCGTCCGGGAGGGCCGGCCGAAAAAATAGTTGAACCGGCGTCAAAGGCAGAGGAAGAAACTGTAGTGGAATCAAACCCGGAGATAGATTGGAAGAGCCAGGCCATGCGCCTGCAAGCTGAGATGGAGAACTTTCGCAAGCGGCAGACGCGCCGGGCGGAGGAGTCGGTCAACACAGAACGAGAACGGCTGCTGCGGCTGATGCTGCCGCTGGCCGACAACCTGGAGCGCGCCTTGCGTTATGACCCGGTTGAGGATAATACCTTGCGCCAGGGGGTCGAACTGACCCGGCGTGAATTGATGCGAGTGCTGGAGAGCGAGGGCGTGACCAGGCTGGAAACCATAGGCCAACCCTTTGCCCCGGAACTGCACGAAGCGGTAGCTATGAAACCGGCCCCGGTTGCATCCGGCACGGTGGTGGAAGAAATAGAAGCAGGTTATAAGGTGGGCGATAAATTACTGCGCCCGGCGCGGGTGGTGGTGGCGCAATAACATTTGGGAGATTGGAGATTAGAGATTAAAATTGGAGTAATCTGCCGCAGGCACACAGAGCGCAATCTCTAATCTCTATAAAGAGGCCGGATATGGATTACAAAGATTATTACAAGATTTTAGGCGTAGATAAGAAGGCAAGCGAAAAAGAGATCAAGGCGGCTTATCGCAAGCTGGCCCGCAAATACCACCCGGATATGAATCCCAACAATCCCCAGGCCGAAGCCCGGTTTAAAGAGATCAATGAAGCCCATGAAGTTCTGAGCGACCCCCAGAAACGGGCCAAGTATGATCAACTGGGGGCCGATTGGCAGCGCTGGCAGCAAATGGGCGGCCGGCCGGGCGATTTTGACTGGAGCCAGTGGGCCGCAGCCGGTGGGCCGGGCGGCGGGCGGGTCAACGTGCGCTACGGCAACCCCGAAGATTTGGAAGGCCTGTTTGGCGGCGGCAGCCCCTTCTCCGATTTCTTTACCAGCATCTTTGGCGGCGGCATGCCGCGCGGAGCCGGTGGGTTTAACGTGCGCACCCGGCCTCAAACCGGTCAGGACCTGGAACACGAGGTTGAAATTAGTCTGGCCGAAGCTTATCATGGCACTTCTCGCCTGGTGAACAAAGAGGGGCGGCGGCTGGAGGTGAAGATTCCGGCCGGGGCCAAAACCGGCACCAAAGTGCGCATGCGCGGTGTGGGTGGGGAAGGCATGCGGGGCGGCCAGGCCGGCGACCTGTATCTTAAAGTCAAAGTAGCAGCCGACCCGCGCTTTGAGCGCAAGGACAATGATTTGTACGTGACCACGCCGGTGGATTTGTACACTGCCGTTTTGGGCGGCGAGGTGCGCGTGCCGACCATGAACGGCGAAGTCACCTTGAAGATTCCGGCCGGCTCACAGAATGGGCAAACCTTCCGCCTGCGCGGCAAGGGCATGCCCAAGATAGGCCAGGCCGGCGAGCACGGCGACCTGTACGCCAGGCTGGACGTGCGCCTGCCCACCAAGCTGACGCCCAGGCAAAGGGAGTTGTTTGAGCAGTTGCGTGGAGAAGAGTAAAAATGAAAATGTCATTGCGAGGGCGCAGCCCGAAGCAATCCCCGTCTCCGGTGAGGGGGACTGCTTCGCCTACGGCTCGCAGTGACATGAAGCAAGCTACTTTCGGAGGAGGTCACATTTTAGCGGTGACCTCCTTTTTATTTGACAAGCAGCGGCAGATAAACCTTCGACTCCGGCGCGGGAGCGACATCATTATCCTGGATGTGCAACACGGCGCTGTTTTGAGCGCCGACCACAGCATTGACGAGCGGCGTCAGCGTCAGGCTGATGCTCTCGGTCGGCTCAACTACCGCATCATCGTTAATGGCGATGGGTACGGTTTGGCTGATGACTCCGCTGCCAAAGGTGATGGTTTGGGGAAAACCGGCGCTGCTGTAATCGCTGCCGGCCGTGGCTGTACCGCCGCTGAGGCTGACCTGCACCTGCGAGGCGTTGGTGAGGCTGCCCGTGCGGGTCAGGATGACGTTTTGGCTCAGGCCGATGTTTTCGGGGGTGGTGTAGACGGCCTGGGTGAATTGGATGGTGGGCGCATCAGTACCGTTCACTGTTTGCCCACCCGGCAGCGAACCGCTGCTGGCATTGAAGTTGGCGTCGCCACCGTAGTTGGCGCTGACGGTATGATTGCCCACCGTCAGGCTGGAGGTGGTCAAGCTGGCCTGCCCACCGATCAGGGCCACCGGGGTTTGAGGCGTGCCGTCAATTACAAAGGTCACAGTGCCACTGGGCGTACCAACGGTGTATGATACCGTCGCTGCCAGCGTCACCGCTTGCCCCACCGTCGAGGGATTGAGCGAGGAAGTAACGGTCAC
>CAZDMM010000945.1:0-3059 GCA_964505845.1 uncultured Caldilineaceae bacterium | reverse complement strand
GTCGCCATTATCGGCCGGCCGAACGTGGGGAAGTCCACGCTGTTCAACCGGATTCTCGGCCATCGCTCCGCCATCGTGGACGACGTGCCCGGGGTCACGCGCGATCGCAACTACGCCGAGGCCTCCTTTCGGGGACGTCCGTTCAGATTGGTGGATACGGGCGGGCTCGACCCGAGCGCCAACGAAGGGATGTTGGCCCTGATCCGGCATCGCGGGCCAGACCAGTTTGGCCTGTTTTTGGATGACCAAGCTGGGCTGGGCAGCGCCCGTTTAAGTATCATTGACCTGGGCGGCGGCCAACAACCCATTGCCAACGAAGACCAAACGTTGTGGATTGTCTTTAACGGCGAAATCTTCAATTACATCGAACTGCGCGCCGTTTTAGAAGAGCGAGGCCACCGTTTTACCACCCACTCCGATACCGAAGTGATACTGCACCTATACGAAGAGCATGGGCCGGAGTGTCTGCAATATTTTAACGGCCAATTTGCCCTGGCAATTTGGGATACCAAACAGCAGGCCCTTTTCCTGGCCCGCGACCGGGTGGGAGTCAGGCCGCTTTTTTATACGCTGGCCGGGGGAGCGATGATCTTTGGCTCTGAAATGAAGGCTGTTCTGGCCGACCGGCGGGTGCGGGCAGAGCTTGACCCCACGGCCCTGGCGGAGGTTTTTACCTTTTGGAGCGTTTTGGCCCCGCGTACTATCTTTAAAGGTATCAAGGAACTGCCGCCGGGCCACTACCTGCTGGCTCGCCAGGGGCAGGTGCAGGTTGAGCCTTACTGGCAGATGAGCTTCCCCGACGAAGCCGAACCCACCCCAGAACAGCCTGAGGAGGCCTACGTGGAAGGGCTGCGGACGCTGCTGGTTGACGCCACTCGCCTGCGTCTGCGGGCCGATGTGCCGGTAGGCGCTTACCTCAGCGGCGGGCTGGACTCATCTACCATTGCCGCCATGATTCGCAACTACACCAGCAACCACCTGGACACCTTTTCTATCGCCTTTAGTGACCCCAGCTTTGATGAAAGCCACTACCAATACCAGATGGCCGATTACCTGGGCACCGAGCATCAGGTCATCCGGGCCAGCCACAGCGATATTGGCCAGGTGTTTCCCGAGGTGATCTGGCATGTTGAGACGCCGCTCATGCGCACCGCCCCGGCCCCGATGTTTTTGTTATCCAGGCTGGTGCGGCAGCATAACTTTAAGGTGGTACTCACCGGGGAGGGGGCCGACGAGTTTTTGGCCGGCTACAATATCTTTAAGGAAGCCAAGATACGGCGTTTTTGGGCTAAACATGCCGACTCTCAGATGCGCCCACTCTTGCTTAAGCGGCTGTATCCCTACATCTCCGATTTAGCCAACAGCGGCGCTTACCTGACCGCTTTTTTTGGCCAGGGCCTGGCAGAGATTGAATCGCCCTATTATTCTCACGCCATTCGCTGGCACAACACCGGCCGCACCCAGCGCTTCTTTTCCGATGAACTTCAGGAGGCCCTTGTCACAGCCGGAAGCCAAAATGGTCATATCGCTTACCCCGCTAATTTTGGCCGGTGGGGACCGCTGCAAAAGGCGCAGTACCTGGAGGTGGTCACCTTCCTATCGCCTTACCTGTTATCATCGCAGGGAGACCGCGTAGCCATGGCTCACTCGGTTGAAGGGCGTTTTCCCTTTTTAGATTATCGCGTCATTGAGTTCTGCAACAAGCTGCCGGCCCGGCTCAAGCTGCGAGGGCTGCACGAGAAATATTTGCTCAAAAAGGTAGCCCAAACGTGGCTGCCGGCCGAAATCTGGCGTCGCCCCAAACGGCCTTACCGCGCCCCCATCCACCGCAGTTTTTTTAATGAGGCTACGGCGGAGTATGTGCCGGAGCTGCTCTCAGCCAAAGCTCTGGCGGCCAGCGGCCTGTTTAACCCGGCCGCCGTCGGTCAACTGGTCAATAAAATTGAGCGGGGCCTCAAAATCAGTGAAACGGACGATATGGCTCTGGTGGGTATCTTGTCCAGCCAATTGCTTTACCAGCAATTTGTCGCTCAATTTAGAATGCCGCCGCCCCTGAGCGCTCAGGATGACGTGAAAATTTGCTGGGGTCAAACGGCAGCTAACCCGGCAGGAGGTAAGTAAATCCATGCATTTTGATAAACAGGCTCTAAAAATTGATCCGGCTGCGGAAAGCGAGCGGATTGTTTCCAGGCTGCGCCAGCTAATCCGGCAAGAGATGCGCCGCTATGGAGCGGTGGTAGGGATTAGCGGTGGGGTTGACTCCTCAACCGTGCTGGCTCTGTGTGTGCGCGCCTTTGGCCCGGAACGAGTGACTGCCGTGATGATGCCGGAAAAAGATTCCGACCCCGAAAGCGAGGCCCTGGCCCGGCAACTGGCCGCCCACTTTGGGGTAGAACCTATCCTGGAAAATATTTCGCCGGCCCTGGAAGGGTTTGGCTGTTACCCCCGCCGGGATGAGGCCATCAAGCGGGTTTTCCCGGAGTATGACCCGGCCCTGGGCTACAAAGCCAAGATTGTGCTGCCGGGCAACATGCTGGCCGAGGGTCAGCTTAACGTCTTCTCCTTAACCATTGTTACCCCAGAGGGTGAGGAGAAAAACAAGCGGCTGCCCGCCCGCGAGTACCTGCAAATTGTAGCCGCCTCTAACTTTAAACAGCGGACGCGCATGGCCACCCTCTACTACCACGCCGAATCTCGCAACTACGCCGTAGTGGGCACCGCCAACAAAAATGAGCACGACCAGGGCTTTATTGTGAAATACGGGGACGGCGGAGTAGACATTCAGGCCATCGCTCACCTGTTTAAAACCCAGGTGTATCAACTGGCGGCCTATCTTGGGGTACCTGAGGCAATCCGCCAGCGCACCCCCACCTCCGATACCTACCCCGCCCACCAAACCCAGGAGGAATTCTTCTTTCGCCTGCCTTTTGAAACCATGGATTTGTTGTGGTACGCCCAGGAACAGCATGTGCCGGTAGCGCAGGTAGCGCAGGTGATGGGGCTGACCGAAGTCCAGGTACAGCGTGCCTTTGACGATTTTACCAGCAAACGCCGCACCA
>CAZDMM010000944.1:0-3062 GCA_964505845.1 uncultured Caldilineaceae bacterium | reverse complement strand
CTTCCTGGCCGTGGACCAGGCGTTTGGAGAGCGCGGCCAGGTTAAAGGGAAAGGGCAGCCAGCGGGCCAGGCGGCTCTGTTCAAACAAGTGGCTGTAGGCCGCCTGGCGGATGCGGGCATGGGAGAGGTTATTTTGCTCGTACTGCAAAAAGCCCAGGTGGGCCAGCAGCAGTTTTAGGGCGCGCTCGGTCAAATAAAAGAGCAGTACCAGGCGGAACGGCTCCAGGGCGACCGGCTGCTCGGCGGCGCTGTCCATAAATTGGCCCAGGTTTGCGCCCCACAGTTCGGCTTCCAAATCGTATAAGTAGTAAAAATCGTGGCTAAAGCGGGGCGACCAGTAGCAGCCGCGCCCACGTTTGTGGGCCAACCAGCCGCGCAGTTCGGCTTCGCGGCCCAGCAGGGCCAGCCACCAGGCCAACTCCTGTTCCATAAAGTGGCGGATATCGCTCACCTGGGCCGGCCGGCCTCCGGTCAGCTCGTTGGCCAGGGCCAGGCGCATAGCCTCACCGTAGCAGTGAATCCAGTTGAAGCGGTGTTGTTCGGCGGTGAAGGTCATGGTAAACGGAGGTGATTGAACATTCAAAATCGGTAACTAGCCTGGAAGATGGGAAGGATGGAAGATTGGATAACCAGCCCGCCAACCTTCCAATCTTCCAACCTTGCAGAAAAGTGCAAAGTGACCGGCACTGCCTCATTCCTGAAGTGCCGGTCACTTGTTCTTAACATGAGCCGCAGCTTATTACCAGCGGTGATGCACCAGCCCCTTGATTTTTTCCTCATAGATGGCCTTGATCCGGCTCATCACCTCATCGCTCAGGGGCGGCAGGGCGGCGGCCTGGGCGTTATCGCGGGCCTGCCGGGCATTTTTAGCGCCGGGGATGGCGCAGCTTACGGCCTCAAACATCAGGATCCAGCGCAGAGCAAATTGGGCCATGCTGACGCCGGGCGGAACCAGCGGGCGCAGCTCTTCAACCGCATCGAGGGCGGTGTCGTAGTCCACCCCGGCAAAGGTCTCGCCCACGTCAAAAGCCTGGCCGTAGCGGTTAAAATTACGATGGTCATCGGTGGGAAAGGTGGTCTCTCTGGTCATTTTGCCGGTGAGCAAACCGCTGGCCAGGGGCACGCGGGCCAGGATGCCCACCTGTCGCTGCTGGGCCAGGCTAAAGAACAAGTCGGCGGGGCGCTGGCGGAAGATGTTGAAGATAATTTGCACGCTCTGCACCTGGGGGTACTCGATGGCTTTGATGGCCTCTTCTACCTTTTCTACACTGACGCCGTAATATTTGAGTTTGCCCGCCGCTACCAGGTCATCCAAAATGCCAAAGACTTCGGGCATGTAGTACACCTCGGTGGGCGGGCAGTGGAGCTGCACCAGGTCCAGGGCCTCCACCTGCAAGTTTTGCAGGCTGCGCTCCACAAAGGCGGTCAAATTCTGGCGGTTGTAGCCGGCGGCAATATGGGGGTTGAGCCGCCGCCCGGCTTTGGTGATCACATAAACCGGCTCGGAGCGTTCCTTTAACACCTGGGCAATCAGCCGCTCGCTGCGGCCATCGCCGTACACGTCGGCGGTGTCAATCAAGTTGATGCCCTGGTCAATGGAGGTATGCAGGGCGGCCAGGGCATCTTCATCACTGACTTCGCCCCAGGCGGAGCCGATAGCCCAGGCCCCAAAGCTAATCTCAGAAACTTGCCAGCCGGTGCGGCCAAAAGGACGGTAATTCATAAGCTTTCACCTCATTAGAATGGTTTGAAGGCAGGCTGGAAGGCTGGAGGATGAAAATCCAATCTTTCAACCTTCCAATCCTGCTTGAATTTTGCAGATTTTACAGGTTTATCTTCTCAACCTTTTTTACCAGCCATATTTTTGGCCTGGCTGGTTGAAACCATCACCACCCCGGCAATAATGGCGCTGCCGCCGATGAGCTGCAGCGGGGTGGGCCAGATGCTAAACAGCAGCAGCGTCCACAGGATGGCAATAGCCGGGCTGAGGGTCAGGATAATGGTATGGACGCTCAGGGTCAGGCGGCGCAGGGTCAGGTAATACAAGGTGCGGCTGATGGTCACATCTACGGTGGCGGCCAGCAGCAGCAGCAGCCAGGCCGGCGGGCTGGGCCAGGCCAGTTGGCCCTGGCCGGCGGCAAAGAGCAGCAAAAAGGCGGTAGAGGAAGCCAGGCGAAACAAAAAGAAATCGGCCAGGCTCATCCTGGCGCCGTGCCGTTTGACCAGGGCGGCGTGCAGGGCATACATAAAAGTTGAGATGATGACCAACGCCACGCCAACCCAAATGAATTCACCCTGCTGGTCGGCAATGATAAAGGTGCCGGCCACGGCGGCGGCCACGCCAAACCACTCAAAGGGGGTAAAGCGATCTTGCAGCCAGAACAGGCCAAAGCCCAGCGAGAACAGGATGGAGGTTTTGCTCAACAGTGAGGCCGTGCCGGGGTCAATAAAGGCCATTGAGGTGTAGTTAAGGGCGGTGCTGCCGGCAATCAAAAAGCCAATGCTCAGAAAAAACCAGCTATTTTGCCAAAAAGCCGCCCAATTGATTTTGTCGGTCAGCGCCAAAAACAGCCCCACCTGTACCGTAGCAATGGCCAAAACATACATCGCCGCCGTAGTAGCGGGCAGGTAATGCACCAACAGGCGAGCAAACACAAAATGAACACTGTCAACCATCAACAGCAGTATAAACGTCAGCGGCGCGTTGTTGGCTAAGTGGCGCTGCGCTGCCGTCGCTAAAGAAGCTTGCCCCAAATCAGATTCCATCGGATTTCCTCACCATTTAAAGCACAAGCCCCCTAAGAAACTGTCAGAAAGGTCGGGTAGTTTAGCTTCCCGGAGGCTATTTTCGAGAGATGCCTCTGGGTTTACAGCCGATTTTGTCCATCATCGAGCCTCCGGGAAGCTTTTTAGACAGGCTTTAAGAGCGTGTTTCTTAAAAAAGAAACCGGGTTTTTGAGAACTATTCGACCATACTTTGGGCAAAGAGACAGCCATTTTAAGGCTTAAAAACCCGGTTTCTGCGCCTAAAAATGCCCCAAAGCCATTTAAGAAACACGTTC
>CAZDMM010000943.1:0-3065 GCA_964505845.1 uncultured Caldilineaceae bacterium | reverse complement strand
TGAGCGGCAACCATCCTGATCTGCGCATTTTTGACAGCGATGACCAGTCTCTTAAAATTGATGATATACGTGAATTACAGCGGGAGCTGGCCCTGTCGCCCAATGAGGGGCGCTACCGGGTAACCCTGTTATGCAACTTTGAGCGGGCCACCAACAGCGCGGCCAATGCTTTGCTAAAAACGCTGGAAGAGCCGGCCTCGCAGGTGGTGCTGATCTTGACTGCCCCAGACCCCGGCGCGCTGCTGCCCACCATTGTTTCTCGCTGCCAGATGTTGGCTTTACGCGCCCTGCCCACCGAGGTTATGGTGGAGGCGCTGCAAACCCGGTGGCAGGCCGGCCCGGCCCAGGCCGAGTTGCTGGCTCGGTTATCGGCCGGCCGGCTGGGGTGGGCCGTCCGCGCCCTGGCCGACCCGGAGCTGCTGCTCCGCCGGGAGCAGTACTGGCAGGAACTGCTGGAATTGTTGGCCGGCAGCCGGGTAGCACGCCTGGCTTACGCTCAAAAAATCAGCCGTGATCCGGCGGCGCTGAGAGAAGTGCTAACCCTGTGGCTGACCATCTGGCGCGACCTGCTGCTGCTGCACAGCGGGGCGGCTGAGGATGAAGCCGCCAGCAGCAGGATTATCAATGTGGATTGGCGTGAAAAATTGCAGAGCCTGGCGCAGCGCAGTACCACAACTCAGGCGGTTGAAATGGTGGCCCGGCTGCGCACCGCCCTGGTTAACCTGGAGCGTAATGTCAACCCCAGGCTAAACCTGGAGGTCGTTTTGTTAAAATTACCAAGTAGCAGAGTAGCAGGTAGCAGAGTAACAGAGTAGCAGGTAGCAGAGTAGCAGGGTAACAAATATGCAACCTTGCTACTTGCAACCTTGCTACCTTGCAACCCTGTTACCCTGATAAGGAGTTATATGCCTACCGTTGTTGGAGTTAGATTTAGACCCGTTACTAAAATTTATTATTTTGACCCAAGCCCTTACGAGCGTCTGCAAAAGGATGACCGGGTGATTGTTGAAACCACTCGCGGCATTGAATTTGGAGTAGTTGCTTTGCCGCCGCATGAAGTCAGCAAAGACGAGATCAAGAGCGAGCTCAAAAAAGTGATGCGTCCGGCCACCCCGGTGGAACTGCTGCAGGCCGAGCACTTTCGGGCGCAAGAGCCGGTGGCCCTGGAAAAGTGCAAGCAACTGGCCAAAGAGATGGAACTTCCCATCAAAATGCTTGAAGCCGAGTACAGTTTTGATGGCAGCCGGTTGGTTTTTTCTTTTGTCTCAGAGCAGCGCGTTGATTTTAGAGACCTGGTAAAAGAATTGGCCCGTGCTTTGCGCACTCGCATCGAGATGAAGCAGGTGGGGGCGCGGGATGAAACCAAAATTTTGGATGGGTATGGTCGCTGTGGCCGGCGTTTGTGCTGTTCCAGTTGGCTCACCGAGTTCCACCCGGTTTCAATCAAAATGGCTAAACTGCAAGGTTTACCGCTGGCCCCGGTTGAAATCTCCGGGCTGTGCGGGCGTTTGTTGTGCTGCCTGGCTTATGAAGATAACATGTACGCCGAAATCAAAAAGACCCTGCCCAAGGTGGGCAGTCAGGTAAAAACGGCTCAAGGCGCTAACGCCATCATTCGTGGCTTGAATATTCTCAAAGAAGCCCTGATCCTGGAAGTTGAGGGCGTTGAGAATTATGTTGAAGTTAGCGCCAGCGAAGTTAAACTGCTGCGGGAGGATGCTAAACCTGACCCGGAGAAAACCCGGCCCAGAGAGGCCGAACCAGAAGAAGATGCCGATGTCGAGGAAGCCTAAACCCCGGTTTCAGTGGCTGCCTATTGCCCTGATTGGCGTGGGAGTTTTATTTTTGACGGCGGGAGTCATCACTTTTGTGGCTCCGCCGGGTCACTCAGCCCAACTGGCTGCGGTCAGCCCCACCAGCATACCGGCTGCTACTCCCAGCCCAACCACGCCGCCGCCCAGCCCGGCCACAGCCTCCCCGACCCCCGCCCCAACCAATCTGCCGCCAACCGCTCCGGCCCCTACCGCCGCCCTGACCTTTGATGGCCCGGCTGCCTACCAGTACGTGTTGGGCCAGGTGGCTTTGGGGCCGCGCCCTACCGGTTCTGAGGCCGGCTGGGCCACCGGCGATTACATCCTGGCCCAGTTGCAAAATACCGGCTGGCTCACCGAAACCCAGGAATTTATCTTCAAAGGGGTCAAGGGCCGCAACATCATTGCCAAACGCGGCAGCGGGCCAATCATCATTGTGGGCGCTCATTATGACACTCGCCCCGCCGCCGACAAAGACCCCGACCCGGCCAAACAAGGCGAGTGGATTGACGGGGCCAACGACGGGGCCAGCGGCGTGGCGGTGCTGCTGGAACTGGCCCGCGTGCTGGACAGCGCCAAGCTGAAAAACGAGGTCTGGCTGGCCTTTTTTGACGCCGAGGATCGGGGTAAGCTGGATGGCTGGCCCTATTCGGTGGGGGCGCGTTACATGGCCCAAAATCTGGCCGTGATGCCCCAGAGCATGGTGCTGGTGGATATGATTGGCGACGCCGACCAGAACATCTACCTGGAGAAAAATTCCACCCCGGCCCTGCGCGACGAAATCTGGGCCGTCGCCGCTGAATTAGGTTATCAAGCCCAATTCATCCCCCAACCCAAGTTCAGCCTGATTGATGATCACCTTCCCTTTTTAGAGCGCGGCATCCCGGCGGTAGATATTATTGACTTTGATTACCCCTACCACCACACCACCGCCGATACTGCCGATAAGGTCGCTCCGCTTAGTTTGGAGCGAGTCGGACGGACGCTGGAAGTGTGGCTGGAAGAGAAACAGTAGCAGCCCCTCCCCTGAAATTAATATAGAGATTGGAGATTAGAGATTCCGGCAAATAGTCTCCAATCACCAATCCCCCGTTTGGGGCAGGGAATGTTGTCACCCCAGCGCGTACAGATAGCCATCTTCACTGCTGAAATAGAGCATGCCGTGACCGATGGCCGGTGAAGAGCGGATCATACTTCCGGCGGTAACCTGCCACTTTTTTCGCCCCGTTTGGCTATCCAGAGCATACAACTGAT
>CAZDMM010000942.1:2835-3067 GCA_964505845.1 uncultured Caldilineaceae bacterium | reverse complement strand
ATCTATACCGCCGAGGATGTTGGCAGCTACAAACCCGCCGACGCCAATTTTGAGTATATGCTTGCCATGCTTCAACGGCGGGGCGTCAACAAGTCTCAGATTCTGCACACCGCCGAAAGTCTATTTCACGACCACGTTCCGGCCAATCGGCACGGGTTAAAATCCTGCTGGATTTACCGCCGCCATGAACAGGAGGGCTTCGGGGCCACCATGCCGCCGGGCTACATGCCCC
>CAZDMM010000942.1:0-2825 GCA_964505845.1 uncultured Caldilineaceae bacterium | reverse complement strand
AAAGCATGGCCGAGATGGCTGCGGCCCATCAGGCCGAAATCAGGGCGTAGTTACGTTAGAACGCTTGAAGATGCCCGCCACTATATCTTGAACGGCCCCATCGCCATGTATGACCGGCTGGGCTTTGGCCTGTACCTGGTGGAACTGAAAGAAAGCGGCCTGCCGCTGGGCATGTGCGGGCTGGTCAAGCGAGATTTTCTGGAGGACGTGGATATTGGCTTTGCCTTTCGTCCGCCGTATTGGGGACAAGGGTACGCCTATGAAGCAGCGGCGGCAGTCATGGCCTATGTGACGGAGGTTCTGGGCCTGCCGCGCCTGGTAGCGATCACCTCTGTGGATAATCATCGCTCGGCCAGCCTCCTGGAAAAGTTGGGGCTGCGCTTTGAACGAATGATCCGGTATCCCGGTGAGGAGCAGGATATCCGGCTGTTCGCCGTTGACTTGAAAGGTTGAAGCGAGTCAGCGGCTCGGAGGATGAAGAACGAAGTAGAAAGTCAAACAACACAAAGATGACAAGTCAGATGGTGGCTTACAAAACCGAATTGAATCAGCGATATTGGGAATATCAAAAAAGATACTTTCCTGTTTGGCAAGGATTTTTTGATCAACCGCAATCGCAAGGAATACGCCCGCCTGTTTTTCGTAGGAATGAAGCTTGGCGAAATGTCATATTTAAACCGAACGCAAGTCAGCAAGAAATTGATAGGTTGTTGACTTTAGTGCCAGAGTTTGAGAGGCACAAGTGGTTTCGGAGTATGAACAGTTCGCAGGCTTTGGCTCAGAGTGTTTTAGGCAATTTGGCAATACATGGGCTTTTGGATAACCTGGCCGAGTTACAGGATGATGATGGAACGCCATTATTTGGCACAGCCCAACTCTCGGCTAATAATTTTGCTATGGAGCACAAGGTAGACCATCTGGGAGAGCCACGCCGCACCAGCCTTGACGGCTATATTGGGGGTGATTATCAAATAGCGATTGAGTGCAAATTTACAGAAGCCGAAGTTGGGACTTGTTCACGACCACGATTGACGCCGGTCGATTCGAATTATGAGAGCGAATACTGTAATGGCGCTTATATAAAGCAAAGAGCGAGAAAAGACCGTTGTTCATTAACTGAGGTAGGGGTATTGTACTGGCGTTATATTCCTCAACTATTCCACTGGAACAGTGACCAGGATTTGATACCTTGTCCATTGGCCGCTAATTATCAATTGGTGCGCAATATTCTAGCGATAGGTGTAAGCCCAACAGGAGAAGTATCCTTGACTAAAGGGCATGTAGTGCTGATTTATGACGAGCGGAATCCGGCTTTTCAAAGAGGAGGGGCAGGGTTAAACGCTTTTATGGAAACGCAGCGAGCTTTGCAAGAACCAATGATGCTTCGGAAATGTAGTTGGCAACGTATCACTCAGCTCATAAGAAGCAAAGGTATTTTATCTTGGCTAACAGAGCAGCTTTTGTTAAAGTATGGCCTATAGATGATCAAATGAACAGTTTAACGGCTAAATATTTAATAGAAAAATTAGAGAGCATGGCGAAAGCTATTAACGTTACGTTCACTGAGGACAGCTTAGTGGTTGACCTGGAAGATGGCCGGACAATCTCTGTGCCTTTGGCTTTCTACCCCAGGTTGTATCACGGCAGTATGATAGAACGTGAGCAATGGGTGATCGAAGGTGAGGGGATACATTGGCCGGAGTTAGATGAAGATATCAGGACGGCTGATTTGTTAATAGGGCTGCCTTCAGCCGAAAGTCAAGCCTCGCTTAAACAATGGCTGGAAAAGCGGAAGGTAAAAGTTTGAACCCAATCCCAACCCTCTACCCCTTCTCCGCCGTCGTCGGCCAGGAGACGATGCAGTTGGCTCTGCTGCTCAACGCCATCAACCCGGCCATCGGCGGAGTCTTGATTCGCGGCCACAAGGGCACGGCCAAATCCACCGCCGCCCGCGCCCTGGCGGCTTTGCTCCCGCCGGTCGAAAATACCCAGCTCACCCTTGAGATGAGAACGCGGCACGGGATTGAAACCATCGCCTCCGCGCCGCTCGCCGCCTCCTCCCGCTTCATTGAACTGCCCGTGGGGGCCAGCGATGACCGGGTGGTGGGCACACTGGACATCGAGCACGCCCTGCAAGCCGGCCAGCGCCGTTTTGAGCCGGGGCTGCTGGCCCAGGCGCACGGCGGTATCCTGTACGTGGATGAGGTCAACCTGCTGGCCGACCACATTGTGGATGTGCTGCTCGACGCCGCCGCCTCGGGGGTCAACACGGTGGAGCGAGAAGGCATCAGCGTTAGCCACCCGGCCCGCTTTATCCTGGTGGGGACGATGAACCCCGAAGAGGGCGACTTGCGGCCCCAACTGCTCGACCGCTTTGGCCTGGCGGTGGAGGTGACGGGTCAGCCCGATCCGCCGGTGCGGGCCGAGATTGTGCGTCGCCGCATCGCCTATGAGTCCAACCCGGCGGAATTTTTTGCCCGCTTTGCCGAGAGGGAAAACCAACTGCGCCGGCGCATCGCCGGGGCGCGGGCGCTGCTGTCGCAGGTCAGCTTGAGCGAGGGCCTGCTGGAATTGATCACTCACATTTGCGCCGGCAGCGGCGTGGACGGTCTGCGGGCCGATATTACCATGTACAAAGCCGCCCTCACCCTGGCCGCATGGGAAGAGCGCCGCCAGGTAACGGTGGAGGACGTGCGCCGGGCGGCGGAACTGGCTCTGCTGCATCGCCGCCGCCGCCAGCCCTTTGAAGAGCCGGGGTTGGATCAGCAGCAGTTGGATGAACTCATCCAACAGTTTTCCCCTCCTCAGCAGGGTAGGGGAGCGGG
>CAZDMM010000941.1:0-3068 GCA_964505845.1 uncultured Caldilineaceae bacterium | reverse complement strand
CAAAAAATAAGTATCCCAAACGCTGGGCCAACAACGCGCCGATGGTGCTTTTGCCAGAAGCAGCGGTGCCATCAATGGCGATGATTGAAGGGTCTGACAAAGTTTCTCCCAAAAGGTGAGTAGGAATAGTCTAAAGTTTCACACTGCGCTTTAACTGTTCTACTTCTACCGGGTTCAAATGCCGCCATTTGCCCGGCTTTAAGTGGCCTAACTTAATCGGCCCAATGCGGACTCGCTCTAGCTTTAAGACCGGGTGTCCAAGGGCCTGGGCCACTACTCGAATCTGGCGTTTCCGGCCCTCGGTTAAAATAATCTTGAGCCAGGTATGGTTGCCTTCAGCTTTGAGCCGCTCTACTACGGCGCGGGCTGTGGGCCGGCCTTCTACTTCCAGGCCGCCCTGCCGCCAGCGCGACAAAGTTTGGCCGGTGGGTTTACCGCTGACCAGGACGTGATACTCTTTTTCCACATGCGAACGGGGATGGGTGAGCTTTTCGACCAAGTCGCCATCATTGGTCAGCAAAATCAAGCCGGCGCTCTGGTAATCCAGCCGGCCCACCGGATAAATGCGGGCTTCGAGGCGGACCAGGTCAAGCACGGTACGGCGGCCATGCTCATCGCTGGTGGCGCTCAAAACGCCGGCAGGCTTGTTGAGCATGAGGTAAATGAGTTTGGGGGTAGTGGTGGCCAGGGTCTGGCCGTCCACGGTGATAATATCACGCTGTGGGTCTACTTTGTAGCCCAGCACCGTCACCACCTGCCCATTCACCGTTACCCGGCCCTGGGCAATAATTTCTTCGCTGGCCCGGCGTGAGGCGATGCCGGCCTGGGCCAGCACTTTTTGCAGTCGTTCTTCAGTCTTCGGGGTGGTCATTATCTTGTAACTGAGGTGATAAGATTATCTGCGGTAAATTTAAACTCGGCAAATCCTGGATATCTTCCAGGCCAAAGTAACGTAAAAATTCAAAGGTCGTGCCAAAGAGCGAGGGGTGGCCCACCGTGTCCAGCCGGCCCACCTCTTCAATCAGCCCTTTGCTGAGCAAGGTGCGCAGCACGCCGTCGCTGTTAACGCCCCGGATGGCCTCGATTTCGGGCCGGGTGATGGGCTGGCGGTAAGCGATGATGGTCAGCGTTTCCAGAGCGGGCGTTGAAAGCCGGGCCGGGGTGGCCAGCCCCAAAAAACGTTCTATATAGGGGGTGGCCTCCGGTGCGGTAACCAATTGTATTTTTTGTCCATGCCGCTGCAAGCGGATGCCCCGATGTTGGCCGGCCTCTTTAAGCTGCTGCAAGGCCGCTTCTACCTGTTCGGGGGAACATTCGCTGGCGGCGGCCAATTGGCTGACGGTTACCGGTTCGATTGCCACAAAGAGCAAACTTTCAACGATGGTGAGCAGTCGTGGGTCGGTTAGAGGTTCTATTGTCATCCTCGCTTGATAATGCTATAATGTCGCTTGGTTTTTTTCAGAAAATAGGAGTAATTCATTGTCAGGACGTCGTGTTTTGGTTAAACAGGTAATCATGCTGTGCCTGCTGGCTTTTTTGGGTTTGGCCTGCAGCCTGGGCGGGCAAAATGAAACGGTTAGCCCTCCCGGCGGCCCTATCCCGGTGGGCCAGGAAGCAGCCGACCGGCTCAAACAGAATTTTTACCAGGCCCTGCAAGAAGCGACAGGCACGCGAGAAGCCAGCCTGCGGGTGACTAACGAGGAGATTACCTCGCTGGTGGCGCAAGAGCTGACGCAAACCGGCCAGGTGCCGCTCACCAACCCACAAGTTTGGTTTACCTCCGGTCGAATTTATATCAGCGGTGAAGTTAACTCTTTTGGCCCGGTCAGCCTGGACTCGCTGATTGTGGCTACGGCGGTGGTAGAGCAGGGGCAGATGGTCGTCAAGGTAGAAGAGGCTCAAATGGGGCCGTTTAACTTTCCTGACTCGCTGATCGAATCGATCACTCAAACTGTTAATGAAACGCTGGCCGGCCTGCTGGTTGATGCTGATCTCAACATTACCCGCCTGGAAATTTTAGAAGGCGAGATGTACGTGGTCGGCACACGCAAAACGTAAGATAGTTTAACTCTCAAACAAAGCGTTTACAAACGCGGCCGGGTCAAAGGGCGTTAAATCCTCAACCTTTTCACCGGTCCCTACAAAGCGCACCGGAACCCCCAGTTCTTTGCCAATGGCAAAAACCATCCCGCCTTTGGCCGTGCCGTCCAGTTTGGTCAAGACCACCCCGGTAATGCTGACGCTCTGCTTAAATTGCTTGGCCTGGGCCAGGGCGTTCTGGCCGGTGCTGGCGTCGAGTACCAGCAAGGTTTCGTGCGGAGCGGCATGAACCTGCTTGCGGGCAATTTCCTTGAGCTTTTCCAATTCTTTCATTAAATTGAATTTGGTGTGCAGCCGGCCGGCGGTATCAATAATCACCATATCGGCTTTGCGGGCCAGGGCGCTTTTTAAAGCATCAAAAACAACGGCGCCGGGGTCGGCATTGGGCTGGTGGGCAATCACCGGAACATTGGCGCGGTCTCCCCAAATTTTGAGCTGATCAATCGCCGCTGCTCTAAAGGTATCGGCGGCGGCCAGCAGCACTTTTTTACCCTGCTTTTGGTAGTAAGCGGCCAATTTGGCAATGGTGGTGGTTTTGCCGGAGCCGTTGACCCCTACCACCAAAATAACGGTCAGAATGCGCTTCTTGTCGGCTTCCGATTCGGGATACCCTTCGAGCAGGCGCTGCATCTCTTCTTTGAGGATGACTTCGGCCTGATCGGCCCGCGTCAAGCCCTCTTGTTTGATTCGATCACGGACTCGCTCAACCAGGGCCGTGGTTGTATCTACCCCCACATCGGCTTGAATCAGCAGCGCTTCCAGGTCGTCCCATAATTCATCGGTAATTTGGGTAGCTCCAAAGAGGCCGGCAATTTGCCCAAAAAACGAGTTGCGGGTGCGGGTTAAACTCTCTTTTATTCTATTTCCAAAACTGAACACATTCACCTCACTTCGGTATGATGACCCTCATTATACAATGCGCTGGGGTGGATTTCAAAACCTGTCAGAGGGGTTGAACAAGGCATGTT
>CAZDMM010000940.1:0-3073 GCA_964505845.1 uncultured Caldilineaceae bacterium | reverse complement strand
AAAGCCATGCAGACGGCTTTAACGGAGGCCGGCATAGAGAACGATTTTCACGTTTATGACGGGGCGCAGCACGCCTTTTTCAACGATACCCGCGACAGTTACAACCCTCAAGCGGCCGCCGATGCCTGGCCGCGCACCCTGGAGTGGTTCCGCAAACACCTGGGGTAGATGGGGGGTTAATGTCCGCAGCCGCACATGCCGCCGCAGCAGCCGCCTCTACTGCCGGGGGCGCTAAAGTTCTGGGGTACGGCGGCGCCGGCTTCGGCTTTGGTGTGGGTGGCAAACAGCGAAAGGGCGCGCGAGGTGCGCATGCTCTCGCAGTGTTTGCATTGAATGGGCGCATCGGCCTTGTCCATGGGCCGGAGCGCCTCAAACTTGGTGCGACATTCAGCGCAGTAATACTCGTACAGCGGCATAGGACTCTCCTTAGGCAGTGATGCTTTGATTTTATTGGGGACGCATTATAACTTTAAAAGCGTAAAACGTAAAACGTAATCATTAAATTTGTAGGCCGGCGGCTAAATCTTGAGCTAGCCGCCCAACCGTGGCAAAGGTGGCCGGGTAAACCACCATTTCTCGCTCGGCCTGGCCGGGAGTCCAGCGATAGCGCGTGAGCCGGGCGCGGGGGTGTGGCTCTGCCCACAGCAGCAGTTCCCAATACACTAAAGTTTCGCCTTCTTGATGGGGCGGGTTGCTGCGAAGTTGGGCGGCCTTGTCTGCCGGGTCCAGCTCCAGCAAGGCCAGCGGCTCTTCCAGGTAGCTCAAACGCTGCGCCAGCCGGCCGGCCTGCTGCGACAGGTCGGCGGGTTGCAGTTGGGTGGTCAGGTTGTCGTAGGCCACCTCAAGGCACCGCAGCATCACGCTAAAGCGGTCGCAAGCCTCCAGGGTAATAGCGACCGTCGGCTCTCCCCCTTCGGCTACAACCCCTACCAGGTAGCCTCCGGCCGGCAGCAGCGCCGCCTCCACCTCTAGTAAGCCTTTGGTAGTCAATTGCTCTAACTGCGCTACAATTCGTTTACTCAAACTCATGCCAATCCTCCTTTACTCAGGTGACGCGGCTCAAATCTTCCGTTCTTTAAACTCTTTGCCGTCAAATGAAACCAGGACCTTCTTTTCATCCACCATTGTTTCCAGTAAGACCGGCCGGTTCCAGATGCGCTGCAGGTTGCGCAGGGTATCGCGGGCGTAATCATGTTTCAAATCAACGCCTTCGTGGCGGTGGCGCAGGTATAACTCGCCGCGATTGTTGTAGTTGCCGTCCTCGACGTAAATAAAGGGCTGCCCAAAATTGGTCAGTTGGAATAACAGCTTTTCCTTAATGGCCTTGAATTCACGCGAGGCGATTTCATAAATGTTGTGGTTGCGGTTGTAGCGATAGGTAAACAGTTTTTGCTCAAAGGCAAACTCCGGGGTCAGAAACTCGTCAATAAAGGTAACGTCATTGTACAGCTTGCGCACCTCAAAAAGCTTCTGTTTTCCCAGGCCCAGTTTTTTATCCCAGGTTCGTTTGGCCCGGAGGTCCTCACACTCTTCATACTCTTTCCCAAACTTGCCTTTGTCCCAGCGCTCTTCGATGTCGCGCAAAAGTTCCAAGCCCAGCTTGTAGGGATTGAGCCGGCCAGGGCTAACCGCTACCACGCCGGCGTGATGGTCGGCAAAGCTGATCACCTCAGAGTCGGTCAGGGCCTTTTCCGTCATAATTTTGGAATGCCAATAACTGGCCCAGCCCTCATTCATAATCTTGGTCATGCCCTGGGGGGCGTAATAGTAGGCTTCGTCGCGGATAATCTCAAGGATGGTGTGCTGCCAGCGTTCCAGGGGGGCGTAGTTAAGCAAAAAGAGCAAGATGTCTTTTTGGGGATTCTCCGGGAAGCGACGGGCCTTTTGCTGCTCATCGAGCTGTTTCTGGCGCTGCTTTTGCAAAAATTCGGGCGGGTTGATATAGTGGCGCATGTAAGGCCGGTCAACCTTTAAGCCTTCAATGGCCGACGACTCTTCTTCCTCGGCCATGACCGGCTGGACGGTCTGGGCTTCGGGCCGGCGGATGTAGGGGGCGTGGTAATCAATTAAGTTTTCCAGCGACAGGCAAATGTCAATGAACTCTTCCACCGGCTCGTAGCCGTGGCGGTTGATGAGGCGTTGAATCCGGCTGGCGTGGTTAGCCATCTCATCCAGCATTTTGCGATTGGTGGGGGCAAACCACATATTGTTTTTGAAAAAGTCCACGTGAGCGGCCACGTGAGCCATGACCATCTTTTGCGTCACCATCTCGTTGCCTTCCAGCAGGTAGGCATAAGAGGGGTTGGTGTTGATGACCATCTCATAGATCACGCTCAGGCCGTAGGTGTAGCCTTTGGAGAGCTGGTCAAACTCCATGCCAAAACGCCAGTGGGGGTAGCGCACCGGAAAGCCGCCCATCGCCGCCACTTCGTACAGGGTTTTGTAATCAAGCATCTCAAAGATGATGGGGAAAAAATCCAGCCCATAATTCAGGGCGTATTGTTCAATCTGGTCCCAGGCGGCCTGCAATTCAGCCGAGAGGCGAGTTTTCTTCATAAAGAATCCTTGTACCGAAATATTCTATGAGGAGCGTCAAAGCTCTGCTTTGACCGGCGAAAGCGCAGCTTTTGCACTCCTTTCTACTTAACGTCCCTTGCCTAAAAACTCTTTGATGGCGTCATAAATCTGGTCGCGCCCGGCAATTTCGGTGACAACCAGCTTATCCTCGTCGCCCAACCAGTGGTCCAGGTCGTGGGCAAAGCTGCCGGAGCCGTAATTGCTGCGCACCTGCCCATAACAGAACTGGTTGCTTTTGGGTAACAGTTCCTTTTCCAGCAGTTGGATGCACTGCTGGGTGTCGCCATCGCCCCAATTATCGCCGTCGCTAAAGTGGAAGGGATAGATGTTCCACTCTTCGGGCGAGTAGCGCTGGTTGATCAACTCATTGCACAGTTTGTAGGCGCTGCTGATTTTGGTGCCGCCGCCTTCGCGCAGGTGGTAAAAGGCATGCTGATCCACCTCTTTGGCGGCGGCGTCATGCACAATGTAGCAGATTTCAATTTGTTTGTATTGG
>CAZDMM010000939.1:539-3074 GCA_964505845.1 uncultured Caldilineaceae bacterium | reverse complement strand
TCGCTGGGACGTGACCTGGTCGGCTTTGTGTCGCAGAAAAAGCATCTTTCGTTTTTCACCGCCAGCCCGAAACTCGTAGCCACAATGAAAGACGAAATTACCAAAACCCATAAAGTAAGCGGAGCTACTATCCACTTTACTCCCGATAATCCTCTCCCTACCGCGCTCGTCAAGAAAATCATTGAAGCGCGCCTTGCCGAAAATGAGGCGTTAAGTAAAAAATCATAACATCAAAAGGAGAATAAATCATGAGAAGGATTATTGTTCTATCGTTTATTACCCTTGATGGCGTCATGCAGGCGCCGGGCGGGCCACAGGAGGATACGGATGACGGCTTCAAGTATGGGGGGTGGGTGGTGCCGCATTTCGACGAGCAGGGCGGACAGATCATGCACGAGCAGATGACAAAACCGCTTGATCTTTTGCTCGGGAGAAGGACCTACGAAATCTTCGCCTCCTATTGGCCTACACACGAAAGCGAGTGGCCGGGCATCAATTCCGCGACCAAGTATGTTGTTTCAAGCACCCGTACAAATTCGCTCTGGGACAACACTGTCTTTATCAAAGATAACGTTGTGGAAGCAATACGGAGATTGAAGCAACAAGATGGTCCCGATCTTCAGGTGCATGGCAGTGGCAATCTTATTCAGACCCTGTTGGCGCATGATCTGGTCGATGAATTTTGGCTCAAAATATTTCCGGTGACACTCGGTACGGGAAAACGTTTGTTTGATAAAGGCACTATTCCTGCTTCCTATACATTGATCGAATCTAAATCTACGCCAAGTGGCGTGATTATTGCCACACTCAAACGTGCAGGAGACGTCAAAACAGGATCATTTTAAGTGAGTAACGAAAAGGAGTAGTTAAGATGACAAAGCAGGAACTGTTAGTGGATTTCATTACTTCACTGGACGGCTACGGTGCCGCGGAAGGCTGGCCCGGGTGGTGGGGGCTTGAGGGCCCCGAATATCTCGCCTGGCTCGGTCAGCAGCCCGAACGCGACTATACGATCTTGATGGGGGCGAATACGTACCGCCAGATGTACGGATTCGCCGCGGCGGCTGAAACATTGGAACCAGACGAACAAGTCGTCAGCGATGAGCTTACCCAAGCGACCAAGGTGGTGTTCTCCTCGACGCTGCAGCCCCCTTTGGCGTGGCCCAATACCCGGCTGATTAGCGGGGATGCGGTCGAGGCTGTGAGAGCGATGAAGCGGGAAGGCGCCAGCCCGATGCGCACCCTTGGCAGCCTCAGCTTATGCCGGTCGCTCCTCAAGGCAGGTCTCGTGGACCGTTTCCGGGTGGTCGTCTTCCCCGTGATCACCGGGAGCATCGGCTACGAGCGGATCTACGACGGTTATCCCGATGTCGCCCTCGACATGGTTGCCAGCCGGACGTTCGACGGCAGACTTCAGCTGCTTGAGTACGTCCCCAGGGTGCTGGCCGGTCCACCTGGCACGCCCCCTGGTTCCTGACGGTCAGGGGATATCCGTGCGCCGGAGACGTCAAAACAGGATCATTTTAAGTGAAGATGCGTTACAATCTGAAACTAAAGAAGTAAACCTATGTCTAAGCTTCGGGTCAACAGTTTCTCAATATCCATTGATGGGTATGGCGCCGGACCAAACCAGAGTCTGGAGGACCCGCTCGGCGTCGGCGGCGAATCCCTCCACGAATGGATAGTTGCAACCAAAACATTTCAACAGATGTATGGCAACGAAGGCGGCGCCACGGGCGTGGATGACGAGTTTGTGGCTCGTGGCCTCAACAACATCGGGGCCTGGATTCTGGGCCGCAACATGTTCGGCCCGATCCGAGGTCCCTGGCCGGACGACAGTTGGCAGGGTTGGTGGGGCGATACGCCGCCGTACCACACGCCGGTCTTCGTGCTAACCAATCACCCCCGCGAGTCAGTTGCGATGGACGGCGGCACCACCTTCCACTTCGTCACCGATGGCATTCACGCGGCGCTAGAGCGCGCCCGCCAGGCGGCCAACGGGCAGGATGTTCGGCTTGGCGGGGGTGTGGCCACCATCCGCCAGTATCTCCAAGCCGGTCTCATCGACGAATTGCATCTCGCGATCAGCCCGATTCTGCTCGGCTCCGGCGAACACCTTTTCGCCCATCTCGATACGCTCGCCCTGGGCTACCACTGCACCGAGCACGTGGCCACTGCCGGAGCGATGCACTGCGTTCTGACAAAGTGATCATAGGGGAGTGCCGGCAACGCACGCTAAGAAAGATTGATTTTGGGGTGATAAACGGCCATCCGAGGCACGATCCGGCAGTCCAGTGGCATCCAAGAATAAGGCTGTTGACTCCTCGTCAGCATCGCGATCACCTTCGTGTTCCAGATAATCGGCCAGGGCCAGGCGGGCATCGGCCGAGAGGAAGACCGTGCGCTGAGTTTTGCCTTTGCCCGCACCCGGCTCACCCGAACTTTGCGCGCCCGACGAAGACTCTCGATCGTGTGTGGCTCAACCTGGGTCGAATCCAGGTGAACCAGTTCTTCCCGCCGTAAGTCGATAGAGAG
>CAZDMM010000939.1:0-529 GCA_964505845.1 uncultured Caldilineaceae bacterium | reverse complement strand
ACGGGCATAAGCATGGACATCGTTCGGTACTCCTGTTTGGTTGGACAGGGTTCGGGGTTCCAGGAGAGGTAGAGGTACCTCGCCAACCCCTTTGGTTGGGTTACTACCCGGGAACAAATCGGGATTATGGGTCTGGAGCCAATGAGTAAAACCGGACAGTGAGGCCAGGTAGTTATTGACCATGGCTGGGGCAAATTGCTGTCGCAAGGAGGTTTGCCAGGCCTGGACATCGCGACGCAGGCAGGTCGAGAGACGGTCATGGCCATAGGTCTCGACAAAAAAGTAGCGAAACTGTTCCAGATGCAGAACAATCTTCTTGGCCGAGGCAGCCGGGCGCAGATCAGTCACAGCCAAGTCTAGATACCGCTGCATCCAATGAACTAAGCTATCAGGGTCGGTTTCAAAAGGGCAAGGTGAGGCCACTTTACCTTCCGTGACGTGAAAAATGGGCAATAATAAACTGGCGAGCGTCAAAACTTGAGCCGAAGCCAAGGCAGAAGTCATCGAGAATTTGAGTGGCTAATTTTCG
>CAZDMM010000938.1:0-3077 GCA_964505845.1 uncultured Caldilineaceae bacterium | reverse complement strand
GAACAAGCACGCTTTCTTGGCCTGGCAATTCGTTCCCTGGTAGAAACTGTCGCTTGCCAACACCTCATCAACCGGCGCAACTATCTCTCCAACCCAGAACTGCTCCGTAACGCTTACCGCTTCAGTGAAAAACTGTTCGCGAAATTGCAAGCCTTCCGCACCTCGTTAAAAACGAACCCCAGCATTCACGAAGAACCAAGCCCATACGATTATGACGACGCACCCTTCTAAAGGCGGTCTGCCGTCTGCTGTCCGCCGTCGCTTTAGCGGTCCGCCGTCCGCCGTCCACCGTCGTTTCGGCGGTCAATGGTCGGCGGTCGGCGGTCTTCTGGGGCTGGCTTTTCTCTTTACCGGCCTGGCTCTGACGCAGTTGGCCCTGGTCAACAATGATCTGGCCCCGGCCACTTATCTGCCGCTGCTGGTTTTGATGGGGTGCGGCGGCGTTTCAACCTACCTGCTGCAGCGCCAGGAGAAACTGGCCGACCCGCTGCTGCTGCCGCTCATTTTCTTTTTGGCCGGGTTGGGCCTGGCCCTGATCCGGCGGCTAGCTCCCGCTTTTGTTATGCCCCAGTTGGCCTGGCTGACGGCGGCTACGGCCTGGCTGGTGCTCATCGTCTCGCTCCCCCGCAGCCTCGATTGGCTTTATCGCTACAAATTCAGTTGGCTTACCGGCGGGCTGATCCTGCTGGCCGCCACCCTCATCTTTGGAGTCAACCCCAGCGGCTACGGGGCGCGGCTGTGGCTGCCCATCGGCCCCATCTATTTTCAACCCTCCGAACCGCTCAAACTGCTGCTGGTGATCTTTTTGGCGGCCTACCTGGCCGACCGCCGCCGCCAGTTGGTTGAGATCAAGGCGTATCTTGGCCCGCTGCCCATGCCCTATCCCTCTTATTGGTTCCCCATGCTGGCGATGTGGGGCCTCAGCATTGTTCTCCTGGTCTGGCAGCGTGACCTGGGGGCGGCCCTGCTGTTCTTTTGCACATTTTTGGGCATGCTTTATGCCGCCATTGGGCAGAAGCGTTATCTGTGGGGCGGGGCGCTGCTGTTGCTGGGGGCCGGGATGATCGGCTACCTGCTGTTTGACGTGGTGCGCCTGCGCGTTGAGGCTTTTTGGAATCCCTGGCTCGACCCGGCCGGCCGCTCCTTTCAGATTGTGCAATCGCTGCTGGCCTTTGCCAACGGTGGTTTGGGCGGGCAGGGCCTGGGCCAGGGTTTGCCCACCGCCATCCCGGTCGTCCACACCGATTTTGTTTTTGCCGCCATTGGCGAAGAGTACGGCTTGTTGGGGGCGCTGGGTATCCTGGTCTGCTTTGGCCTGCTGGTAGGCCGGGCCTTTTACATTGCCCTGCATGCCCGCCGCGAGTTTGAGCAGTTGTTGGCCGCCGGGATTGGAACTATGTTGGGGCTGCAAACCATCATCATCACCGCCGGCACGCTCAAACTGATGCCGTTAACGGGCGTCACCCTGCCGTTTGTCAGCTACGGCGGCAGCAGCTTGGTGACCAGTTTTGTGATGGTGGGCTTGCTGTTGTTTATTGCGAATCAGCGAATCAGCGAATCAGCGAATCAGCGAGGACGTAAACCTTTAACGTTTAACGTTCAACCCGCAGGGCGCAAGCAGCGTTCAATCTCCACGCAAAGCGTCCAATCTCCAATCTCCACGCGCAACATCCAACCTTCCACCTTCCACATCCACCATTTGCCATTAGCGCGAGGCTTGTTTATTGGGTTTGCGGTTGTGGCCGGCGGGCTGATCTTGTGGCAGATTGCCCTGGCCCCGTTCCTGGTCAGCCGCAGCGACAACCCCCGCCTGGTCATCGCCGAGCAGCAGATTCGGCGCGGGCGGCTGCTGACCGCTGCCGGTATCCCGGTGGCAGAAACGGTGATCAATGCCCAGGGTTTGGCCGAGCGCCGTTACCCTTACCTGGGGCTGTCGTCCGTTACCGGTTTCTACAGCATTCGCTACGGGGTGGGCGGCACCGAGGCCGCCTTTGATTCAATTTTGCGCGGCGCAGCCGGCAAAACTGCCGCAGACAAATGGCTGGACGACCTGCTGCACCGGCCGGCGAGGGGTCAAGATGTGACTCTGACCATCCATTTGCCGGCCCAGATAGCCGCCGACGCCGCTTTGGGCGATCAGGAAGGGGCCATCGTGGTGCTGGATATCCAGAGCGGGGCGATCCTGGTGATGTCCAGCCATCCTACTTATGATCCCAACACGTTGGATGAGCAGTGGGACACGCTGCGCGATGACCGGCGCGCCCCGCTGCTGAACCGGGCCACGCAGGGGCTTTTTCCGGTGGGCGACCTGGCCCGGCTGGTAGGCTTGATTGGCCTGGCCGAGGCCGGAACCACCATTCCGGCAGCTCCGCTGGCAGCGCCGCTGGAGGAGATGCTGGCCCCGTTGAGCAAACCCGGCTATGCCGCTACGGCTCGTCAATTGGGGCTGACTCGACCGCTGCCCGGCTTGCCTTCTCAGGTTGGGCGGCTGCCGGATTTTGACAACAAGGGCGCCTATCGAGACCTGGCCGCCACCCCGCTGCACCTGGCCCGCGTGCTGGCTGCCTTAGAGCTGGCCGGACAACTGCCTATCCCGACCCTGTCGCTGGAGGTGGCCGCCGCTCCCCCCCCGCAAACTCCCGCGCTCAGGCCGGAGACGGCTCGCTACATCCGCGCCCTCTTGCCCCAGGTTGCGCCCAATATGATTGGTATGGTGGGAGAAGCCACTCCACAAGAAACGGGGCAGCGCTGGTTAAGCTGGGTGGTGGGCCTGGCCCCGGCCCAGGCTGCCCCAAACCAGGCCAGGCCGCAAGCTGAACTAGTTTTAGACCCCTCGCAGATTGCTGCCCCTACCCCCGCCCCTCAGGCAAAACATGTCCCGGCCCGTTATGCGGTGGTGGCGGTAGTGGTGACGGAAACCTCAGACCCGGCAGCGGCGCTGCATGTGGTGGAGCCGTCGCTCCAGGTTATGTTGCAGCAGTAGGCCGCCCGCCCGCTACGGTATTTAAGACGTATTTATTCTGCAGAAGCTACCAAAACCGAAAACCTCTTGCCGGGATTAGGGGATTTGGGGATTT
>CAZDMM010000937.1:0-3083 GCA_964505845.1 uncultured Caldilineaceae bacterium | reverse complement strand
GTATTACCGCTACACGCGACGAGGCTAAGGGCTGCCATAAGTAGAAGCCAGATAAACAGATGAAATAATTTACTCATTATGAAAAAACCTCCATTACCAAAGGATTCGTTATCATTTCTCCATCCCAATCCCCCCGTGAGTCGTGTGTTCATGCTAACCAGTACATCGCAATTATCAGAGCGACTCCAGGTACTTTTTTAAGGCCACGGCATTATTATGCTCGGCGTCTTTAGCCGAGAAAACCAGGGTGAGGCTGCCGTGATCGCTTTTTTCCTTGAGAGAGCCGATGACATCTCCCTTTTCTTTGAGTTCCGCTTCGTATCTTTGGCAGAATTCCGGCCACCTTTGCGGATCATGACCAAACCACTTTCTCAGGGGCGAACTGGGGGCAATCTCTTTCAGCCACAGGTCGAGGACCAAGTCCTCCTTTTTCGCGCCCCGCGGCCAGATGCGATCAACGAGCACGCGGAAGCCATCCTCTTTATCCGGGGGGTCATAAGCGCGTTTGAGTTTAATCATCTTGCCTCCGTTAAGTTGAAACGTTGGCTTCACTCATGCTGCTTGCTGGCTACTTCATCCATCACTTCGATGGCGATGGCGGCATGGGCGTAAGCGCCGCCGGCCCGCATTTCCGCGGCAACCCAGATGGCCTCCATCACCTCTTCCGGGGTGGCGCCCTGCCTCAAGGCTTGCTTGGTGTGACCCCGGATGCAGTAGGGGCACTGCGTCACATGCGCTACAGCGACTGCAATAAGTTGTTTCGTCTTGGCCGGGAGTGCGCCGGCGGCAAAAACGCTTGCACTGAAGCTTTGGAAGGCGTTGTGAATTTCCGGTGCAAGCTGTGCCCGTTTTGCGGCCATTTCCCTGGTAAAAGCTGGATAAAGGTGTTTCTCCATCATCAGTCCTCCTCAATTTTTTAGATGGTTTTCATATGCTCCAAAAGATGCAAGTTTTTCATGTTTCTAAGGTGCATTGCACTTTGAAAGTGCGAGGCGCCTGTGCACTAACTTCTACTTAAACCTGAGAAACCTTAAGCTGCGCCCAGATTTTGAGGGCGATGCCCCGCAGGATCAATCCGGCCTGAGAGTCGGGCTGTAAAACAGCCGGTCGCCCTTGGTCGCCCCCCACGCGCACGTCTGGCTCCATCGGGATCTCGCCTAACAGGGGAATATTCAGCGCCTCCGCCAGGCTCGCTCCCCCTTTTTGCCCAAACAGGTAATGCGAGGTGTGGCAGGTGGGGCAGGCAAAATAACTCATGTTCTCCACCAGGCCCAGCACCGGCGTCTCAAACCCACGGAACATGCTGACCGCCCGGCGAGCGTCATCCAGGGCTACCCCTTGCGGTGTGACAACTACCACCGCGCCATCCGGCCGCGTCCGTTGAGCCAGCGAGATGACCACATCGCCGGTACCGGGCGGCAAATCCGCTATCAGCACATCCAATTCACCCCAGGCGACGTCGGTCATAAATTGGCGGATCAATTTATCGGTCAGCGGTCCACGCCAGGTAATCGACTCGTCCGGTTTGACCAGCAGGCCCAACGACATCAAGCGCAGGCCGTAGACTTGCGCCGGAACAAGTTTGCCATTCGATGAGGGTGGTAGTTGGGCTACGCCCAGCATGCGCGGCACATTAGGCCCATGGACATCCGTATCCATCAGCCCGACACGCAAACCCTGTTCAGCCAGGGCCACAGCCAGGTTAACCGCCACGGTTGACTTGCCAACACCCCCTTTGCCGCTGCCTACCGCCAGCACGTAGCGAATGTTGGGCCGCTCCAGGGTGGTTGAGGCCATCTGCGCCTGGGCCGAGATCGGCTGCACGACCTCCAGGTGCAGTTTTTTTATGCCAGGCATAGCCTGGATAGCCTGGTGAACCGCCCCGGCAATGGCCTCCTGGGTCTCGCGGGCCAGATGGCCCATATCCAGCGTAATGGTAACGCTCTCTGCCTGGGTAGTCACGCGGCGAACCAGGCCAAAAGAAACCAGGTCTCGACTGTAACCTGGGTAGGGAACGGTTTTGAGCCGCTGCCAGACTTGATCTTTTAAGCTCAACATTAGCTCATCCATCCTAACGCTGCTTTGCCTTCTGCGGACATCAGCCCGGGATGCCAGGGCGGCTCCCAGACCAGCTTGAGGATGACCGATTCGATTTCAGCGATCTGCTGCCGGAGCACAGCTTCGACCATCTCAAGCAAATAATCGCCCAGCGGGCAGGCCGGGCTGGTCATCGTCATGGCCAGTTCAACCCGGCTGCCCCGAACTTCAAGACTGTAGATCAGTCCCAAATCCACAATATTCAGACCCAACTCCGGGTCAATCACCTGGCGCAGTGCTTGTTTCACCTGTTCTTGCGAAATCATTTCTGCCTCATTCAAATAATTGTCTACTTGATAGCTATTCTGGGCGGAGTCTGGCCCCTTCCTATCCTTAAGACGTTATTGACCTTCTTGGTTTCCGGCTGTAAACGAAATAGTTTGTTGCAGCTCCTCGATAAAGAGGTCCAGGTTTAGCGGGTAGATCGAAGTGATATCGGCTAAAGTTTCAAAAGGAACCATAACACATCCGACGCAGGCCAGGTGATGGCGCAAAAAGACCGGGACGGTTTGCGGCCAGCGGGCTAATATTTCGGCTATGGTGAGATTGGCGGTGATAGCGGGAGGGTCCACTGTAACATCCTTGCTGGTATGTTATCACTTATTTCATGGTCAAGGATACCTTGAACTAGCCGGGGCGTCTTTGCAGTTTTGCAAAGAGGCCGGCTAAAGTTGCTCAACAGAACTTAACCACACAAACAGAGCCACAACCTCAAAATTCGGGTAATGGAGGGGATGATGGCAGGTCTTCGGCAATGGCCACCAGGCCGTGAGGGAAGCGAATCAGTATCCGCTCTCGTCCAGCCTCAATCAGGCCGCGTTGTTCCCACTGGCTCAGGATCCGGCTGACCTGGTATAGGTTGGTCCCGGTCATTTCGGCCAGGCTTTGACGAGAGAGAGGTAAATCAAGCAAGACCCCGCCTGCTACTTTACGCCCCACCTGGCGCACCAGGCGCAGGATAGCATGAGCCACCCGGCGCTCGACCC
>CAZDMM010000936.1:0-3083 GCA_964505845.1 uncultured Caldilineaceae bacterium | reverse complement strand
TGCTGGCCCTGACCCGTCAAAATCTGCCGGTGTATGATCGCTCTAAAATGGGCGATGCCTCCGGCCTGGCTAAAGGGGCCTATGTGCTGCTGGACACCGAGCGAATTTATCCCGATGTGTTGCTGATTGCCAGCGGCTCCGAAGTGCAATTTGCCGTAGAAGCCCATGCCAAGCTGGCCGAGCAAGGCATTGGGGCGCGGGTGGTCAGCATGCCCAGTTGGGAACTGTTTGCCAAACAGCCGGAAGAGTACCAAAACTCGGTGCTGCCCCCGGCCGTCAAAGCCCGCGTCGCCATCGAGGCCGCCTCGCCTATGGGCTGGGAACGTTGGGTTGGCTCCTCCGGCGCAATCATTGGGCTGGATCACTTTGGCGCTTCATCGCCCTACAAAACCATTTACCAGCAGTTTGGCTTTACCACCGATAACGTGGTACTGCGCGCCCTGGAAACGATTGATAAGACCAAACGCTAAAACGTGTATTTGACCGAAAAGTACGAGCGCAACGGCTGGCCCTCGGTGCAGCGGCCTGACGCCGGGCCACCGCCCGGCTGGAGCCTGGAGTTGATTACCTCGGTGCAGCGGGTGCGTAACCACGCCCTGTCGCCAGATGGGCGACACATTGCCTTTATCTGGGACCGGGAAGGGTGCTCCGATGTCTACTGCATGCCCGCCGGCGGCGGCTGGCCGGCCCGTCTCTCGCTTGACCGCCCGGCAGCGGTGTACTGGTCGGACGAGACCCCCCAGTGGTCACCCGACGGGCAGTGGCTGGCCTTTACTCTTCCCCTTTCAGGAGGGGGGCTGGGGGAGGCCAAGCACGTTTACTGCGTGCCCACCAGCGGCGGCTTATCCCGCCAGATCACAGCCATCACCCCCGGCGCGTCTGCCCCGGTCTGGCTGCCCGACAGCACCCGCCTCATCATTAGCCTGGAGCGTCATGAAGCCACCAAACTCTTCTTGATAGACCGCGAGGGAAGCTGGCTGCGCGCCCTGATCCCCGGCTCCGGCGGCGACGACCTGGAGGCCCGGCCCTCGCCCGATGGCCGCCGCGTGCTTGTGGTGCAGCGCCCCTTTGATGACCTCAACCGCCTTGACCTCAACATAGTTGACCTGGAGAGCGGCCAAATCATCCCCCTGACCGGCGCGCCCCGCCAAAAGGATTGGCATCCGTGCTGGTCGCCCGACGGCAGCGTGATTGCCTTTTTATCGCAGCGTTCCGGCTGGGATGAGGTCTGGCTGATCCGGCCCGATGGCGAGGGGCTACGCCAGTTAACCCGCCTGGGCCGGGATGTGGCCGACCTGGCCTGGTCGCCGGACGGGAGGCGGCTAGCCTGCACGGTCAACCGCAGCGGGGCTTTTGAGCTGGCCCTGGTTGACGCTGACAGCGGCGAAGTTTCTTATCTGCGCACCGGCCCAGGGTGTTACGCTCGGCCCAACTGGTCGCCCCAGGGTGACTTTTTGACGGTGGAGTATGAAGACCCCACCCGACCGCCCGATTTGTACCGGGTCAGCCTGCCCGGCGGGGAGATGACCCAGCTTACCTTTTCCAATCCGCCCGCCCTGGCCTGCCAGCCCTTAGTGACGCCGGAGGTGGTCAGCTACCGCAGCTACGATGGGCTGGAGATTCCGGCCTTTCTCTACCGCCCGCCCCGACCCAACGGCGCAGCCATTCTTTATCCGCATGGCGGCCCCACCGCCCAATACCTGTACGAGTGGGATATTTTGGCCCAATATTTTGTGGCCAAAGGCTATACTTACCTGGCCCCCAACTTTAGGGGCAGCACCGGCTACGGTGTGGCCTTTGAGCATGCCAATTATCACGATTGGGGAGTGGGTGATACCCAGGATTGCCTGCACGGGGCCAGATTCTTGGCCGGACTGGGCTGGCTTGACCCGGAACGCCTGGCGATTTACGGCGGCAGCTACGGCGGCTACATGGTAGCCTGCTGCCTGGCCGGCGATCCGGAGTACCTCTTTGCCTGTGGGGTATGCAAATATGGTGACGCCAACCTGTTTAGCTCCTGGGCCCAGTGCGACCGCAGCACCCGGCTGTACACCGAGATGCAACTGGGCCACCCCGCCCGTAACCGGGCCGTGTACCGGGCCGGTTCCCCTCTTTATCAAGTGGCCAACATCCAAAAACCGGTTTTGATTCTGCACGGCCTGCAGGATGAGATTGTCCCGGCCGCCTCCGGTGAGGAGTGGGTAGAAGCTCTGCGCCGGGCCGATAAGGTGTTTGAGTACAAAACCTACGCCCACGAAGCCCACGGCTTTCTGCGGCGGGAAAACCTGCTGGATGTTTACCGCCGCATGGAGCGCTTTTTGGATTGGTATCTTCTGCCAGACAAATCCGGTTAATTTTGCCTCAGAATAAGCGGCAGATAAACTTTAGCCTTGACAATAAATGTATGAGGGCCGCCCTGGCTGGGCTGCGTGGCGTGACAGATGGTACAGCTATTTATCGGCCCACCGTGCCCTTGCCAGCCCACAAATTTGATAGCGTCGTTGGGTTGGGTGCTGGGAGCAATGGCATGCGGGCTGTCGTGGCAAGCGGCGCAGTAAACCCCGCCATGTTCTATGGAATGACGGTAGAGAGCCTGGCTTTGCTGGTAAAAGCTGCCGTGGCAGCCGGAATTGTCGCAGCGCGGCTCATTTAACCACGGGGCCGGGTTTTGTGAAACCGTCTGCAGCGTGCCGTGACAATTGCTGCAAATCATCCCCTTTTGTGACATCACATCACGCAGGCATTGAGTGGTAGGGCCGGGGTGGCAGTTGTAGCAGCCAGCCAGGGTTGAGGGGAGTCCTTCCTCAGCGTGTTTGCCGTGCATCGCCTTAGAAAGATTGCGGACGCCGGGCATTCCGGGCGCACCTAAAGCATTGGAAGCGTGACATTTGGCGCACAGCACCGGTCTCTGGCTCATCAGGGTGGTGCCTTCTTCCTGGTCGTGCAGAACCAGGATGTTCGTTTCAACCCGGCCGGTGGCGATGTTTTCGATGCCGTGATCATGGTGACAGGTGTCGCAGTGCATCTCGGTTGAAACCGGGGCCACGGTGATGGTGCGGGCCAGCTCTGTGCCCGTATTGGCG
>CAZDMM010000935.1:0-3087 GCA_964505845.1 uncultured Caldilineaceae bacterium | reverse complement strand
TATCCAGGATAGCACCGGCAAGACCATTGGCATTATCTTGCCTATTGAAGAATACCGGATGCTAACCCAAACGCAAACTCATAGGGTAGATCAAAACAGCCAGCCAGCGCGGGTGACGTTGTACGGGGTACTGCGCCATTTGGGTGGAGTTATTGCGCCAACTGAGATATTGGACGAAACCCGGCGCGAATTGTGGTCAGTTTGGGACCACGATGATGCTCAATGATAGCCCTGCTACTTGACACCCATTCGGTAATCTGGCTGGTACACGGTGATGCGCGCCTCTCACCCACAGCGCGCCAGGCCATTGACGCCGCCACGCAGCAACGTTCACAAATCGGTATTTCCGCTATCTCTCTGGTGGAAACCGCTTACCTGGAAGAAAAAGGGCGAATTCCTGCCGGCACGTTGGCTGGCCTGTTGGCGCTTTTAGACGAACCTGAACCATTATTGGTTGAAATTCCGGTCACGCGACAAATCATTACAGCCCTCCAGAGCATCTCGCGTGATGCTGTCCCGGACATGCCGGATCGCGTTATTGCGGCAACGGCCTTGAGCCTGAATCTACCGCTCGTCAGTCGTGATCGCCAGATTCAGGCCAGCCAGATACAAACCATCTGGTAGGCCGGCCCTGGTATAGCCGGGTTTTTGTTTTAGTCCTCTCTCCTTCCCCGCCGATATCCCCGGCCCGGCTCAGGCCAGCCGGAGTAAGAGACTGCTCATATTTGAATTTGATGACGAGAATCCGGCTCCCGGCCTTGATGGTAGGCCGGGTTTTCATTTACTAAACTTTATACCGATTTAAATTTCGGCGGCAAAATCGAACCACTGATCCACTGACTCACTTGATTTCACTGAGCTTTTTCAGTGGGTTCAGCCTTTTCAGTGTTTCAGTGGTTCAAAAAATGAGTCGCTCCATCAAAGCGATATAATGTCTACCGTAAAAGCGACCTCTCTTTTACGCCCGCCGCTTGACGTTACCCCGCGCCATCAGTGATCGTGAGCGCCCTCGTAATCACATTCACCGCACGAGGTGCAGTGCCACTCCTCATGGCCGCCGCTGAATAGCCCGTGACTCTTATAGACCCACTCGAAAACACGATCTTTCCAACAACGTTTACAGAAGAACCACTTTGTCTGTGCCACGATGATCCTCCTTTAATTTCTTATTAAGTGCGGTAAATATACTCCATCATTTGTGAGATTGGTACGGCTTTCTCAGAAGGGATGAAGACCCTATCGTCACGGAAGCAATAGTAAAGTTGATTCCACCGCACCATAGCCTTTTCCCAGCGTGGTATTTCAACTCGTTGTACTTGTTCAACACGCTCTTGGTGACTATTGTTAGAGCTTACCCAAATCACAATTCCAATTAAACCACAAACAATTGCAATTAATATAGGAACAATACTCCCAGAGTTCTTATCTGATGATGCGAATAAACCTATGCAGCCACAAAGTCCTGAAATACCCAAAAGTGTTACTGCACCCATAACGGCTAATGCATTAGAACCGGCATCTGGTTTGCCAGGTGCAGATAAACGTTGCGCCAAAACCGACATCTCTGTTCCGCTATAAGGCGTATAATGATCCTCGGACTGTTTTTTGCCTTTTTTGTCAACGTAAACTTCGGTTTGCCAACTCCCCCCGCTAATCTCACGAGTTTGGCTGGCAACAATAGTCGAAACCTTTTGCATCTTGTCATCCTTACCACATTGAGGACATCTGAGGCTTTGGGCCGCCTTCGTAGGGCTGACTGTTTCGGTTCTCACACTGCTGGGTAGTGATTTAGGTTTGTCGTATTTCATAATTTGCATAATCGGATTACCGCACTTGTAGCAAAACTTCGCATCTTGAGGCAATTTCGTACCACATTGTGAGCAATAGATAACATCTCCCTCAGCTACGACCGTATTGCGTTCGCGTTGCATTGTTTCTGATTCGACCTGTTCAGACTCGTTGACTACCTCTACCACCTCTTTGCCTACAAAAAACTCAAGTCTTAAAATATGTAGCGCCTCTTCCATTGCACCTTTGGCATGTTTATTGCTCTCGGATACTATTGCTGTTTCAAGGGCATTGATAATATGCTCATCGCATTTCTTTAACCTGCCTAACTGTTCTGCGGCTGCTTCTCTCGAAGCAGCATTTCCACTTTGCAAATCCTGTAAGAGTTTCATAATATTTGGAGAAAGAGGTTGTGCTATAGGCGCGCTCGACTCATGGTCGTTACCCAGGTCAACAAGTGCATTCACTGATAAGGTATGTCCACAATCACCACAAGCCCAGACATTCTCCGGGTTATGTTTTCCACATTTGGGGCAGATTCTCACTTTCATAGTACACCGCCTTAAACTCTTATAACTTTATGGATCAAAATGATGAAAATTAAGGAAATCATACCTCATTTTCACCCTCTTAACTCTTAGCATACCATTTATTGCCGCCAAAATCTTGCCATTTTGCTGAGATTTTGTGGTCAAATGGCTGACAATTCAGAGCAAACCAAAACGCGCCAACGGCTTCAACCTCCCCTCAGGGAGGTCGAGCGGTGGGCGCGGGCCAAAAGTTCATCACCCCCAGGGGCAGGGGTCAAGGGTGGCATGAGTTTCTCCCTGTAACGGCGGCAAGTGGTTGAGTAGAGGGGGTGCTGGATACAATCCTATTGTATCACATCATTTGCTCTGGTGGTTCACCCAGAACCCGTACAAGAGTCGTACAGTTTTATCTCACAGGGTTATATATCTGATAGAAGGTGACAGTCACTTAAAAAGTGACTGTCACCTGATAACCTGATCCTGGTAGAGTAAAGCGAGAGGCTAGTTTGGCGTGGTAACTTATGCAAAAATTGTATCAAACAATCGGGGTAGGCCATAGTGATAAATGTCACTACTTCATAAGAAAACGGTTAGAGTTTGGGATAAATGGGTGTCAGGTGCTCTGGTGTCAGGTGCTCTGGTGTCAGGTGTCAAGGGGTGAAACCGGTCGAATCACCGGCTAAGTGCGGGTCAGGTGTTCCGGTGTCAAGTGTCAAGTAAGGGGTGAGTCGCCCAGAGTCAGCCGGTTATGAGAGCTTACTTAAGCAGT
>CAZDMM010000934.1:0-3088 GCA_964505845.1 uncultured Caldilineaceae bacterium | reverse complement strand
CGGTGTGGCCGATGTAGCGGCTGTGGTGCAAGTACACCGGGCTGAGGTCGAGTGTGACCAGGGTGCCCCGTTTGACCCCGGCAAAAACATTCATCACCCCGCCGGGGGCCAGGTATTGGGCCGACTCGCTGATAACCGCCGGAACCGGCACCAGGCCGATGATGTCGTCAAAACCCTCCCCGGCCAGGCCGGCCAGGCGTTGGGCGTAATCGGCGTCTTTAACGCACAGGGTCACAAAGTTGATGCCCTTGCCGCGAGCTTCCACGCCTAGCATGTCCTCCAGGGCCTGCAAGCGATCCTGAGCCAGGTCGGTGCAGAGGATGGTGGCCGGCGGCTCAAGCATCTGCACCGCCCGCTGGGTGTGCATCTGCCCCATGGGGCCGCCCGCGCCTACCAGCCAGGTTTTGCCGCCCGCCTTTAATTCAGAGCGGACGGGGTGGGCGCTGTAGGCGGCGGCAATATCGGGGCCTGGGCCGCCGACATAGGTCCAGCGGTTGTAATGAATCCGGCCCATGTCTACCTGCACCGGCCGGGCCAGCGGTTGATCCGCCATGAGGGCCACGATGCCAAAGTTCTTCAGGTAAGGGCTGGCGGCCTCAATCAACTCCGGGGTGGGGTTGAGCAGAATGATGTCGTCAAAGGGGGTCGGGCCGGCCCCCAGCGCCGAGACATCCGCCTCGCTCTCACCGATTTGGCGCGGCGCAGCCAGCAGCCGTTCCAGGGGAATCTCCACCACTTCCATCTGCAGTTGGGCTGCTTCGGCTTTTAATCGGGCTGCCAGCGCGTCCGGCAGATTGGTCAAGGCCAGAAGGGAGGGGTGGTTGTGCTCATCCAGCCCGGCGCTAAAACAGTAATCAGCCCGCGCCCCAGGCCCGGCGATAATCCAGGTGCGGCCCCTGGCTTTGAGGCCGGTGCGGTACTGTAGATGGTAGGCTGCAATGACGCAGGCCCACGGCTCCACCAGGGCGCTTTCGGCGTAGCCGGTTTCGGGCTGCACCGGCAGCAGGTAATTGCCGTCATCGCCGTTGAGCACGCGTTGGTCCAGCACGCCGTACTGCGACATGCCGCCCTGGATCATATAGCCATAGGCATAGTTGACGCCCTGAGAATAAATGTCGGCCTGGACGATGAAGCGGTCGCCAATCTTGTATTGGCCGGCTAACTTTTCGCCCACCCCGACCACCGTCAGGGCCACCTCGTGGCCCAGCACCACCGGCTCTTTTTTCATATCCCTAAAGATGCGGGGGTGCTTTTCGCCGGCGTTGATCACTTTGATGTCGGAAAAACAGATGCCGCAGGCATCGTGACGCACCAGCAGTTCATCCGGGCCGTAAGGCGGCACGGCCACCGTGATCGGCTGGCCGTTTTGGCCTAAATTTTCAAAGCCTGCACCGTACAAGGGCCACAGGCGGTTGGTTGGTGCAATTTCTTGCGCTTCCCGGTAGCGGGAATTTTTGTCAGACATATTTTCCAAACCTTTCGATATCCAAATGCTAAACTTTCTGTTGGAATTAGGGGATTGGGGGATAAAAAATGAAGTAAAAAATCTCCTGATCCCCAAATCCCGGCGAAACCCCTTTAAGCGGGTATCAAATCTTTCAATTTCGCCAGGTTGCCCGGCTCCACCTGGCGGCCCAGGCGGGTATAAAAGGCATTGCGCTGGCGCCGGGCGTGAAAGCGCGTCTTGGCCCAGTCGCTCTGATAGCCGCGTCCCAACGCTCGCTGGGCGATGGTATGGCCGTAGATGAAATAGGCCCCATCCAGAAAAGCCTCTCGCACGGGGGCTAATTCCGGCGCGTCAAAGTCATCCACAAATTTTTGGCCGTAGGCGTTCATCTCCGTGCCCACGTTGAGCGGCAAATCCAGCTTTTGGGCCAGCTCGACCACCTGGTAAAGTTTTTGCAGCTTGACCCGCTTGATTTCGGGATCGGCGATATTCCAGTTGCGGTCGGGGATGATGTTTAAGGCCACCACGCCTTTGCCAATGAGCAGCTCCAGCAGCTCTTCCATCGCCTGCTCGCCGGCCGACATGCCATCCAGCCAGGCGGCGCAGGGCAGCGCCCCACAGGCCACAATCAGGCTGTGGAACTCCTCTACCGAGGGGAAGGTTTCCGGGCCGGGTTGAACATAGCCCACTCCGCCCTTTTTCATAAGCTTACCCCGGACGATATTCTGAAAAGTGGGGCTGTCTTGAATCTGTTTGGACACCTGCTCCGGCGGCAGGTTGAGCTTCTCGGCCCAAAAAGCGGTGGGATGGGGCACAGTTTTTTCGACGGCCTGGAGGTAAGCCTGGAGCATGTGGCGCTCGGTGGCCGTACCGGCCGGGGTCAAGGGGAGCACATCGCGCTCGTAATCAAGGCTGACCGGACTCAGGTAGGCGTTGATGCGGGCCAGCATGTCCCGATTGCGCTCCGCGGCCCGGCGGCGCATGCCGGCCAGGATGCGAGCCGCCGCGTCGGGGACCCGGCTGCTGGTAAAGCCGATGCCCATGTGATAATAAACGCCCGGCTCGCCGGGAGAGTTGATCTCGCGCGTGGCAAATTCGGGGATGAAGACCCGCGTTTCGATGCCGGCGCTACCGCGCAGCCCGACCAGATCGCAGGCAGCAAGAAACTCATCCACCGCGTCCAACACATCAAAATCCACAATGCCCATCAAGCTGAGGCCGCGCTGCCGGGCCAGCCAGGCCAGGGCGGTGGGCGAGTAGCCGTAACCGTTGAAAGAGAAGAAGGTGTGGCTGTGCATGTTGGCGGTTTCGGAGGGTGATGATTGGACGCTTCGCGTGGTAACTGGTAGTTGAAGTGAGATAAGTTCTTGCAAAGCCTGGGTGCGTTGGGACAGCTCAAAATGATTTAGTTGTTTTTCCAGAGCGGCCATGTTGGCTTCACCCCGGTTCGGGTTTGAACCATGCTCGGTCATAAAGTTTTTCCATAAAAAGTTCCGGGGCGCTTAACTCCCCAAAACCAAAGTAACGGTACAAGCCGTGGGCGTCGTTGGTGGCTAACATGAAGCGCCGGATATTGTACGGGGTAAGCTGGGCCAGAATGCACTCAACCAACCATTTGCCCAAACCCTGCCCGCGATAGGC
>CAZDMM010000933.1:0-3091 GCA_964505845.1 uncultured Caldilineaceae bacterium | reverse complement strand
ACGACTCGGATTTTGGCACGGATGCACGGATGGAATAGAGCAACTTCCGTGTATCCGTGTCGAGCAAGGAGGGCAACCAGATGAGCCACAAAGTTACCGGGCCACATGAGGACTTGACCTATCGAATTATCGGGGCAGCAATGGCAGTACATCGGCGTATTGGGCCGGGCCAGAAAGAAGCGATTTATCAGCGGGCTTTGGAAGAGCAGTTCAAGCAGGTGGGATTGAATTTTGAACCAGAGAAAAATCTACCAGTTTATGATGGTAGCCGGTTGTTGGGCTTCTACATTCCTGATTTTATCGTTGAAGGCAAGGTGATTGTTGAAATCAAAGCCTTTGCTACGATACATCAGAAGTACCTGGGGCAGGTGATTACTTACCTGAATCACACGGGATTGCCTATTGGCCTGCTAATCAATTTTGGCGAGCGAAGCCTGCGCCCCCGCCGGGTCTTTCCTTCGCCCCAGGCAACCGAATTCCAGCATAACTATCAGTGGATATTTGTCCCTGATTGGCTCAAAGCTCAGAACCAACAGGACTGATGGCAAAATCCGCGTATCCGTGTAATAATCCGTGTCGAGCAACCTTAAGGAGCTATCATGCCCCATTATATCCCGCCCGACTTTCTGGATAACACCGACAGCCGCACCCTGGCCGAGGCGCTGCGACGGATTATCCTGGAGTGGGAGCAGACCGAACTGGACATCGCCACCGGCTTCTTCGAGCCGCACGTCTGGAACCACCTCAAAGAGGCTCTGCCGCATCTGTCCGCCCTGCGGCTGATGCTGGGCCGCCCGCCCGAAGTCCCGCCCCAGGGCGATGGCGCGCTCGATTTGCGGCGCTACTTCCGCCAGCAGCTCCAGGGCGACCTGGAAAACCTGCCTTACAACGCCGCTTACGTCAGCCTGATTAACGAACTGCTGGCCTTCCTCCAGCGCGACGCCGTCCAGGTGCGCCTCTACCGCCGCGAATTTCTCCACGCCAAAGCCTATCTCTTCGACCAGGTCGCCATCGTCGGCTCCAGCAACTTCACCCCCAGCGGCCTGACCCGCAACTCCGAACTCAACCTGGTCCATAAAACCGCCGTCGTCGCCGGCGATCTGCGCCACAACTGGTTCAATCGCTTCTGGGAAGCCTCCGAAGAATACAAAGCCGACCTGCTCCAGGCCCTGGCAGACTCCAAATTCGGCAGCACCGCCTACACTCCCTTCCAGGTCTTTATCAAAATCCTGTATGAATATTTCAAAGACCGGCTGGGCGCCGACGCCCCCGAAACGCACCTGGGGGTTGACCTGGCCTCCTTCCAGCAGGAGGGGCTGCGCGAAGCCATTCGCCTGCTGGAACGGCATCGCGGCGTGCTCATCGCCGACGCCGTCGGCCTGGGCAAAACCTATATCGGCATGGGTTTGCTGGAGCATTACCTTTTACGCAAGCGCCGCCGGGGTTACATCCCGCGCGGCATCGTCGTCTGCCCGGCCCAACTGCGCGACCTGGTCTGGCAGCCCAAGCTGGACGAGTACGGCCTGAAAGCGACCGTCCTCTCGATGGAGGAGATTGGCCGGGCCGATTTCAACTGGCAGGCTTACAACAACGTGGATTTTGTGCTGGTGGACGAGAGCCACAACTTTCGTAACCCGGCCACCGGCCGCTATCGCCACCTGATGAAGCTGCTGGCCACCGGCAAGCGCGACAAGCGCCTGGCCCTGGCCACCGCCACCCCCATCAACAACACCGTATGGGACCTGTACCACCAGGTCAGCCTGATCACCCGCAGCGAAGACGCCTACTATCTCAATTACGGCATCCGCAACCTACAGGGCTTTTTCAAAGCTGTCGCCCAGGGCCGGGCCGAACTGTTCGACCTGCTGGAAGAGGTGGCCGTGCGCCGTTCCCGTCACGACATCCGCCGCCGCCAGGCCGCCGGGGAGATCATCACCCTGCCCGGCCACGGCGAAATTCGCTTCCCGGAGCGGGAGCTGGCAGCGGTCAACTATAACCTGACCCAGACCTATGGCGGCTTCTACGCCGAGGTCGCCGCCGCCATCGAAGCCCTGACCCTGGTTTCCTACAACGTGGAGGAGTACCGCAAGCAGAAAGACGAGGAGAGCCGCCAGGTGGAGCAACGCAACCAGGCCATCATCGGCATCCTCAAACCGATGCTGCTCAAACGCCTGGAAAGCAGCCTGGCCGCTTTTGAAATCAGCGTCAACCGGGCCGCCCGTTTTCAGCAGCGCTTCTTCGATTTGCTGGTCAAAGAAAACCGGCTGCTCAACTCGCCCAGCTACCGCAAAATCCTGGCCCTGGAAGAGGAAGGGGCCGAGGCCGACCTGGAGGCTCTGCTGGCCGACCTGCCCGAAGTCTCCATTGCCGATTACGACCTGGGCAAAATTCGCCGTGCCCTGGAAAATGACCTGACTTTGTTCGATGGCGTGCTGCGCCGGCTCAACAAAATTCGCGCCGCCAACGAGCAGGCCCAGGACGGCAAGCTGGCCGCCGTCAAAAGCCGCCTGGCCGGCCTGCTGGCTGCCGGTCACAAGGTCCTGCTCTTCACCTACTACCAGGACACCGCCCACTACCTGTATCAGAGCCTGCAGCAGGATACCACCTGGCAGGCCAGCGCCGGACAGCCCGTGTTTGAAGTTATTTCCGGCAGCACCGGCCCGGCCCGCCGCACCGAATTGGTCCAGCGTTTCGCGCCCCGCGCCAGCGCCCCGGAGCTTTCTGCCCGAGACAGCCAGCCCGGCCCCGGCGTGGAGATCAACCTGCTCATCTCCACCGATGTCCTCAGCGAAGGCCAGAACTTGCAGGATGCCGGCATCCTGGTCAATTACGATTTGCACTGGAACCCGGTGCGCATGATCCAGCGGGCCGGTCGGATTGACCGCCTCGGCTCGCCGCACCAACACCTGCGGATCATCAACCTCTTTCCCGAAGAAGGTCTGGAGGAGTTGCTGCGCCTGGTGGCCCGGCTGCAACAACGCATCCAGGATATTGACCGCACCGTCGGCCTCGATGCCAGCGTGCTGGGCGAAATCGTCACTCCCCGCTCGCTGGACGAGCTGCGCCGCCTCAAAGCCGGCGACCAATCGCT